>JAUTWX010000013.1 GCA_030838385.1 Acidobacteriaceae bacterium | reverse complement strand
AAGGTGCTGCGCATGATTCCGTACGCCTGATCTTTCGGACGGGGCCGGGGTAACGCGTTCCCTGGGAGCCCAAACGTAGTAGCCGAAATCAGAGCGATGAGCGAGTGAAGAGGTTCAATTGCAGTGGCCCTCCCGGGCGCTGCCTCCTGCCTCCAGCCGCATAACGACGTACGCAAAGGAGAACCAACCAGATGCCCCGCGTAAAACGTGGAACCAAACGGCTTGCCCGCCGCAAAAAGATCCTGAAGAGGGCAAGCGGCTATTTCCTTACCAAATCGAAGCTCTACCAGGCAGCGCAGGAGGCCGTCGAGCGGGGCCTGAAGTTTGCCTACAGCGGGCGCCGGCAGAAGAAGCGGCAGTTCCGCTCGCTGTGGATCGTGCGCATCAATGCTGCCGCCAAGCAGAACGGCACCAGCTACTCGCAGCTGATCCACGGGCTGAAGATGGCCGGGATCGAGCTGGATCGCAAGATCCTGGCCGATCTGGCCACGAACGATGCCGCTGCGTTCTCTGCGCTGGTGAAGACGGCGAAGGATGCGGCTGCGAAGCCGGTCTCCATCTAGCGGCAGAAGCAGAAGGACAGAAGGCCCGGCGGTTGCCGGGCTTTTCTTTTGGTGCCTTGTAGTTATTTCGGTCAACTCTTTTGAAAAATGGGTAGTGTCTCAGTTTGAATCACGGCTACGTCCGTAATCTTCGGTTGCTGTCTGGATATCTGATCTACGGTAGCGGTTCTCGTGGCCCTCGCGACACTTAAGAGTGCATGACGCACCAGCCGCACTGATCCTTCGGCCACACTTTGCGGTTTTGCACTTCACGTAGAGGACAGTCACATACGCCTTGTTGGTCACGATCTGACTCCCAAGGGGTCGTCTTCGCTATCCTAATCCGCGGGCGCCGCGATTTCTTCTAACGACCAGATGTGATCAGCGAGGCCAGCTTCCATCGCGGGCGTTACGCGCAATGTCTTGTGGACGCGACCGAAATTGTATAGAGGAAATGCAGCGCGACCGAAAATTCAAACTGCACCACTACCAAAATTGCAGAAAGTTTGTCTCGGCGTGTCGAAATTCCTGGCCTTCGAACGACGCGTTATCAGGAGGAAGTTACCGTGACCGTCAAGTCTCAAACTCTCAAGGTTCCAGGCGCCCAGATCTACTACGAGGTCTATGGATCAGGGCCGGTGCTACTGATGATTCCGGGTGGGCCGGCCGACGCCGGAGTCTTTACATCCCTGGCACGCGCTCTGACTGACCGGTATACGGCGGTTCCGTATGACCCGCGCGGCAACTCGCGCAGCATACTCGACGGTCCGGCGGAGGATTTTCATCTGGATCTTTTCGGTGACGATGCGGCGCGGTTGCTGGCGGCGCTTGGCGACCAACCGGCGTACGTGCTGGGAAGCAGTGGCGGAGCGCAGATCGGGCTCAACCTGGCGGCTCGGTATCCGGAACGGGTCCGCACGCTGGTGGCGCATGAGCCGCCGTGCGTGGAGCTGCTGCCGGATGCCGAGGTGCACCGCGCTTCCGGAAGGGAACTCGACGCAATCTATAAAGCGCATGGAGCGGGCGCGGCGATGCAGAAGTTCATGGCTTCGGCCGGACTTGACGCGGCGCCGCCGAAGGACGCTCCGCCGCCGCCCCCACCCGCGGTCCAGGAGGCGTTTGGGCGCATGATGGGCAATCTGGACTTCTTCTTCGCTCACGGGAGGAAGGCGATCGTGGATTATGTGCCGGATGTAGCCACGCTGAAGGCTGGAGCGCCGCGAGTCGTCATCGGAGCAGGCGAGACAACTACGGGCCAGACCGCAAACCGTGCAGCGGTGGCCCTGGCAGAGCGGCTGGGGGCGCCCGCCGTGATCTTTGCGGGAGATCACGGCGGCTATAACAGCCACCCGGATGCCTTTGCGAAACGACTGGAGCAGGCGTTCAGGGCTGGATCATAGCCAGCGACGCTTGCGCCTGCGCGGGTCGGATTCGTCCATATCGCCCTCATCCAGATCGGTGCCGGGATCGTTGCCGGTCTTCTGGTAGCGCTTGCGCAGCACCCACAGGAGCAGCAGGCCGAGCAGCACGACGACGATGACCAGCGTCTCCACCAGGTGGTGCTTGAAGAGGTCGCCCACGACGTTCATGATCTGGGGGCCGTACTTGATGGTGAGGACGGCGTCCACGCCAAAGCGCAGCAGGCGGCCGGCGAAGACCGCGAGCATGAAGTTCCAGAGACCCATCTCGAAGACGCCGGCGCCGAAGGCGAAGGCCTTCCAGGGCGTAGGCGGCGGCAGCGCGGAAGGAATCGCCATGGCGAGAAATTCCTGCTTCTCGAAGCGGGCCATCATGGCCTCGTAGCGGGCGCGGTCGATGCGGCGTAGCAGGAAGAGCTCACCACCGGCGCGGCCGAGCAGGAATGGCAGCAGGCCCCCGACGGCGGAGCCGATCGCGGCCATCAGCACATACAGCCAGGCGTGGCGGCGATCGTTCCAGACGTATGTGGCGATGAGGAGATCCATCGGAACGGGGAGGGTGCCCGAGTCGACGGCGGAGATGAGAGCGGCGCCCCAGAAGCCGAGCGGCCCCAGGATGCCGAGGATGAATGTCTTGTAGCGGAGCAGCCACTTGCCGATGAAGTTCATGGCCGGTGTGGCGCTCCGACAGATGCGGTATGCGGATCGGCGCCGCTGAGCAAAACCAGCGCGTGCGGAATGAGATCGAGCACCGCTTCGAGCGAGGTGACGGCGCCCTCCGGCGAGCCGGGCAGGTTCACGATGAGGGTGCGGCCGCAGGTGCCGGAGATGGCGCGGCTGAGCGCGGCGAGCGGAGTGCAGCGTGCTCCGGCGGCGCGCATGCGCTCGGCGAAGCCATCGAGGATGCGGGTGCAGACGGCGCGCGTAGCTTCGGGCGTGACGTCGCGTGGCGCAATGCCGGTGCCGCCGGTGGTGACGACGAGCGCGGCGTGTGCGGCGTTGTTGCGCAGCGCCGCCTCAATTTGGGGCTGCTCGTCGGGCACGAGATGCGGACCTTCCACAGTGAAACCTGCTGCCTGGAGAGATGCGGCTACCGCGGGCCCGGAGGTGTCCTGCTGCTCGCCACGGGTGCGCGAGTCGCTGATGGTGAGGACCACAGCGCCGAAGGGTTGCGGCAGGTGGGATGGCATTTTCAGATTGTAAGGGCGGGTAGATGCGCCTGCGTTTCTGCTACGGGTCAGAAGATGACCGAGGGCAGCCACGCGCCGGCGGGCTGGTTGAATAGTCCTGTGCTCATCAACGTCATGGGCTGGACGACGCGCAGGCCATTCGCGAGGCACCAGCGCAGCAGGGCGTTGTTCCGCGACGGCACAAGAATTCCAGGGCCGCCGAAGGATTCCGCTGAGGCGATCAGCGCCTGCATGTCCAGGTTGGTCTCTGCCGTGGCGTGATCAAAGAAAGCGAGTGCGGTGGCATAGCCGGTAATGCCGCCGGCGCGCTCCACGACAACGGCGGTACTCCGCCGGACGGCTTGTGCCAGTTCCGTACCTCGATCGAATCCATGCACCTGCCGGGATAAGGCATTGCAGGCGCCCAGGTCGGCGGATTGTGCGGGTCGGACCACGCATCCGAGAACGTCCCGGTGAACGTCCCGGTCGAGGATCCGGCCCTGGACGCAGGAGAGGGGCTCGCAAATATCAAAGCCCAGGCTCAGGTAAAGCGAGAGCGAGCGATTGTGAAATGCCGCCTGCACCAGCCGCATTCCAGCGGCGTGGCGCTGGTTCGCTCGATCCATGACTGCCTGCATCAACTTTCGCCCGGCGCCGAGGTTTTGAACGCTTGGATCGATGGTGATGGGGCCGACACCCGCGATGATCGAGCGCTGGTCAAGTACATTGCTCCCGATGATGCGGCCTCCGCTTTCGGCCACCACGCAGTAGAAGTCCGTGCTGGAGAACATCTCCGAAAGGAGCCCGATGGCCGCCTCCGGCCCGGGAAAATCGCACGGGAAATTGTGCGCCGCGTTGATTGCGGAAAAGGCCCGGTAGCAAATCTCGCCGCAGACGGGGCCGTCCTCCGGCAAGGCCGGACGCACTATCAGGTCCGATTGCGGCTTCGAAGCCATACGTTGGATCTCCAGTTGGTGCGAGAGAGTATAGTCGCTGGAGCCAATCCATTCGAGATCTATGCTGGGCCGCCTGGGCTACGAGTGCAGGCAACGCTGATATCTTTTGAAGAACAGTGCGGGGCGGCGCATCCTAAATATGCCTATGTACAACGCAAAAGCCTTTTCCGCCGCCAGTGCAACATCGCCGCTTGCTTCCACTCAGATCGCGCGGCGCGATCCAACCGATACCGATGTGCAGATTGAGATAGTCTTCTGCGGCATCTGTCACTCCGACCTTCACCAGGTCCGCAATGAGTGGAGCGGTGTCATGCCCACGGTGTACCCCTGCGTTCCGGGCCACGAGATCGTCGGCCGCGTTACCAAAGTCGGCTCCGGTGTTAAGAAATTCAAGGTCGGAGACATCGCGGCGGTCGGCTGTATGGTCGATTCCGACGGAACTTGCCCCAATTGCAAGGAAGGATTGGAGCAGTTCTGTCCGAACCTCACCCTTACCTACAACTTCCCAGACAAGCACACTGGCGGCGTGACCTACGGTGGCTACTCGGACAGCATCGTAGTGGATCAGCGCTTCGTCCTGAAGGTGCCTTCGAATCTCGACCTCGCCGGCGCCGCTCCTCTGCTTTGCGCGGGCATCACTACCTTTTCGCCACTCCACCATTGGGGAGTCACCAAGGGCAAGAAGGTCGGCATCGTCGGGCTCGGCGGGCTCGGCCATATGGGGGTCAAGTTCGCTCACGCTCTTGGCGCGCACGTCGTCCTCTTCACCACATCACCCGGCAAGAAGGACGACGCTCTCCGGCTTGGCGCCGATGAGGTGGTCATCTCGAAGAACGCCGACGAGATGGCGAAGCATGCCGGCAGCTTCGACTTCATCCTCGATGCCGTCTCCGCCGATCACGATATCAACGCCCTGCTGGGCCTGCTGCGCCGCGATGGCAATCTCACACTGGTAGGCGCGCCGGAAAAACCGTTCCCCGTGTCCGCATTCAATCTGATCTTCGCGCGCAGGAGCCTTTCGGGATCGCTGATCGGCGGTATCGCGGAGACCCAGGAAATGCTTGATTTCTGCGGCAAACACAACATCACCGCCGATGTGGAAGTCATCCCCATCCAGAAGGTGAATGAGGCCTACGAACGATTGCTGAAAGCGGATGTGAAGTACCGCTTCTCCATCGATATGGCGTCTCTGAAGGGCGCTTAATCCCAAACCAGACGCGCGTCTGGTTCCAGAACTGCTGAAACGCCAAAACCCGGAGAATCGGATTCTTCTGATTACTCCGGGTAATTTTTATTCCGGGCACTTGCAGGTTACGCGGTGGCCGGGGGGCATGGTGCCGTCTAGTGCCGGGATGCAGGCGCCGTGGGGGTCGCGCTCGGGGTGGCCTAGCTTGGCGTCGATGCGGGCTTCGAAGCGTTCGGAGATGAAGTGCTCCAGGCGCTCGGCTTCGTCGTGCAGCTCGTCGACTTTGTAGTCGAGCATGCGATGCAGGAAGGTCTCGATGAGGCGGTGGTGGCGCACGATCTCCAGGGCGCGGCGGCGTCCTGCGGCGGAGAGACGGACACCGTGGTGCCGCTCGTATTCGACCAGCGGGTTCTGGGCGGCGGCGAGTTTCTGCAGCATGTTGGTGATGGAGGCGGGCGCTACCTGCAGCCGATCGGCCAGCGCGGTCGAGCCCACGCGGCGGCCCTCGGCGCCCGCCAGGGCGAAGATGGCCTTGAGATAGTCGTCGACCGATTCGCTGCCCTTGTGAACGCTGGGACGTGGACTGTGCGGCATGGTGCGCGGCTTGCGCCGGGATGCCGATCGGGATGTGCCGAGAGTGCGGGGCATGGCCGGCCTGGGCCTCCCTCCTGTTCCATTTTTGCAGGGACCCGTGGCACAGCATACGCCGAAGGTGCGGCCGGGTGTGAGAGCAATGCCGATGTCCGTCCCGATTGGGAACTCCTCGGGGCGATGGCGGGGAATGCGTTGCAGAGGAATCCTTTACGTATGACGCAGTGAAAGGATGCCAGGACCCAACCGAGCGAAGAATGAGACAATATTCAAACGGCAATGCGGGTTCCTGGCGGGGCCGTCCAGGTGAGAGACCGCGTCCGGCCTCCACACAGAGAGCATGGCGATTACAGAAGTTCCACCACCGCAGAGCGCGCCGCCCGAGCCGCCAGCCGGTCCCAAATTTCGCCGGAAATCCTCCACTCGCTATGAGGGCATGGAAGCCGATGAGCTGCTGCACCTCATCGACAACCTGGAAGACGAGCGGTCGCGGGCCCGTGTGCGCGAGGGGATTTATATCTCGCTGCTGGCGCACGTGCTTATCTTCCTCTGGATTTTGTTCGGGCCGCGCTACATTCTGCACCGGCCGAAGGTCATCAGCCCGTTCGAGGTGCTGACCGACCGGCAGAAGAAAGAGATGACCTATTTGAGCCTGCCGCCGGATGCGCTGAAGCATATCCGGCC
>JAUTWX010000004.1 GCA_030838385.1 Acidobacteriaceae bacterium | reverse complement strand
CCCTGAGGCAGCGCCCCAGGGCCTTCGCGAAATGCTGACGAAGACGCTAAGTGCGCTCCACTTCCTTCAGACGGGCAGCCTTGCCACGCAGGCCGCGGAGGTAAAAGAGCTTGGCGCGACGGACACGAGCCGAACGAACTTTCTCGATCTTGTCCACCACTTTGGAGTTCAGCGGGAAGATACGCTCCACGCCCTGACCAAAGCTCATCTTGCGAACGGTGAAGGATCCCTGCGGGCCGTGCTTCTTGGCAATCACAATGCCTTCAAAGGCCTGCAGACGCTCCTTCTCACCTTCCTTGATCTTTACCTGCACGCGTACCGTGTCGCCCGGGACAAAATCGGGAAGGTCCGTACGCTGGAGCTTCTCGGCAAGGCGCTGCATTACTGGATGGATTGACATGACAATTTCCTAGGGATTAGTTCGAACTTCTA
The DNA here is from genome assembly GCA_030838385.1 of Acidobacteriaceae bacterium. Taxonomy (GTDB): domain Bacteria; phylum Acidobacteriota; class Terriglobia; order Terriglobales; family Acidobacteriaceae; genus KBS-83. The sequence goes on along the minus strand of JAUTWX010000004.1, from coordinate 7,161 downwards.
GTGTACACAACTTTCCACCAGTTCGCACCTGAACGAGCCCACAAGAGCTGTGGACTACACTGCAGAACGAGCTACTCGTATGCGATCCCTCGCGGCCCTGATTCTAGTTTACGTCGTCGCACCGTGCACGCTCGCGATGGCGCAGGCGCCCGCTCCCCCTGCTCAGACCGGCCCGGTCTTCCGCGCCGGTACAACTCTGGTGCTCGTGCCCGCACTGGTGCGAACCAAGGCAGGCGAGCCAGTCTTCTCCCTGACCGCCGACAACTTCCTGCTCACTGATGATGATGTTCCTCAGAAGCTCTCGCTCGAGCCGGACACCGACAGCGAGCCGCTGGCCCTGGTGGTAGCCGTGGAGATCGGAGGCGCCGGCGCGCGCCACCTCGACGACTATCGCAATCTCAGCTCGACTATCGAAGCGCTGGTCGGGAATGTCCAGCACCGCGTCGCGCTCGTCGGCTTTGACAGCGAGCCGCGACTGCTGGAGGATTTCACGCCCGATCTCAGCGCCACAGCGGCCGGGCTGCACGATCTCGAGTCCGGAGACAACGGCGCCGCGATTCTTGATGGACTGAAATTCTCCGTCGAGCAGTTACAGAGGCAGCCGCCGGAATATCGCCGGGCCATCCTGTTGCTCAGCGAGACCGTTGATCATGGCAGCCACATTGCGCTGGAAGATGCAGTGCGTTCCGTCAGCGATACCAACACGGTCATCTACAGCTTCGCCTTCTCGTCCGCAAAATCGGCAGCAGGACACGAAGCCTCGCGCATGGCCAATGATCCCGAGCCCGGCCCACCCGGTGGGTGCTTTGCAAATGACCCCAACGCGGATGCATCGCAGAAAAAGGGAAAGTTCGAGAAGACCTACGACTGCATAGGCCTGCTTGCACCGCCGCTGCGCGTGGCGAAGGTGGCAGCACTTCTGGCCGCGAGTGCCATGCGCCGCAACGCATCCGAGACAGTCGCGCACCTCACCGGCGGTGAATACTACTCGTTCAAAGACCGGCGCAGCCTGCAAAAGGACATGCTGACAGTTTCGAATCATGTGCCCAATCGCTATGTGCTGAGCTTCCGCCCGGACGCGCCGCATCCCGGGCTCCACACGCTCAAGCTCCAGTTGAAGGACTACCCGAACCTGCAGATCACCGCGCGCAAGAATTACTGGGCGCAGGATGCTGCCGCGTCGCAGCCCTAATCGTTTGTGCGGTCATCGCGCGCCACTCGATCGAGAAAGGCGCGATCGTTCGCGCTCAAATCAGCGTCCTTCAGCAGGTCCGGGCGATTGCGCATGGTCTTCAGCAGTGCCTGCTCCCGCCGCCACTTGCGAATTGCCGCGTGGTCGCCGCCGCACAACACTTCAGGCACCGCCAACCCGCGAAACTCCGCAGGGCGCGTGTAGTGCGGATAGTCCAGCAACCCGCCGCTGCCGTGTGTGGAACGCGGCGCGCCCTCTTCGGAGGATGCACCCGCATCCGCGATCCCAAAACTTTCGTAAGCAGAGGACGATTCGTTCCCGAGCACGCCAGGAAGCAGGCGTGTCGTTGCGTCCATCACGATGGCCGCGGCCAGCTCGCCGCCGGTCAGCACGTAGTCGCCGATCGATAGCTCGCGATCGCAGTAGAGCCTGTTCACGCGCTCATCCACTCCCTCGTACCGGCCGCAGATCAGCACGATCCGCTCCAATTTCGCCAGTTCGCGCGCAACTGACTGGGTGAAGCGCTCTCCTTGTGCCGATAACAGGATCACACTCTCGCGTGTTTGCTCTCGCTCGGTTTTTGGACTCACGGCGATCGATTCGATCGCAGCCGCCACAGGCTCGGGCTTCAGCACCATCCCCTCGCCACCGCCGAAGGGGCGATCGTCCACCGTGCGATGGCGATCTATTGTGAAGTGGCGCAGATCATGCCGCTCACACTGGACGATTCCGGTTTCAAGCGCGCGCCGCACGACTCCGTGAGTGAGAAATCCGTCGAAGAAGCCGGGGAAGATAGTGAGGATGTCAAAGCGCATCGTCGGCTCCGTCATCCTCGCTCGCCTGTTGCTGTGCGGCGCGCTCCTCCTCGGTTATCGGTGCATTGATCGTCGTCAGACCCGCGGGCAAACGCATCCGCAGTACACGCGCGTCGAGATCGAGTGAGACGAGGTAGGCCTTCGCGAACGGGATCAGCAGTTCGTCCTCGCCGCTCTTCAGCACCAGCATGTCCGGCGCATTGCCCGCACCGCGCTCCACATCGAGCACCGGGCCCAGGTCGACAGCTCCGCCTGTTTCATCGATCAGATGACAGCCGATCAGGTCCGCGACGTAGACTGCATCATCGCTCAACCAAGCACGCTGTTCGCGCGGGATCGCAACCTGCCATCCGCTGAGCAGCGTCGCATCCGAGATGGAATCTACGCCCACAAACTTCAGCACGACGCGCCTCTTGTGCAGCCAGTGACGTTCGAGTTCTGCTTCGCGCGGCGCGCCTTTGGCGGCTGGCGGCAAGAGCCATACATTCCTACGCTCGGCAAATCGTTCGGGAAAGTCCGTCAGGATGTCGGCAATTAGCTCGCCGTGGCGCCCCTGCGTGCGGATCAGGTGTGCTAACAGGACGAACTCGCGATCACGATCCTCAGCAGACATGGCTGCGAAGGCCGTTAGCCCGCGGTCGTGGACTCGCTGCCACCGATGGTTGTCTCATCCGCATCTTCGTCATCCTCTTCGTCCTCGTCTTCGACGACGTCGAGTTCGTAGCGCAGATGATGGCCCTGCCCGACGGCGGCGAGGATGGTGCGCATCGAGCGCACGGTGCGCCCCTGCTTGCCAATCACCTTGCCTACGTCGTCCGCGGCCACACGCATCTCGAGCACCGTCGTGTCATCGCCTTCGTCGCCCTCGACGGCTTCCACGGAGACCTCTTCGGGGTGGTCGACCAGGGCGCGGGCGATCTGCGTCATCAGCTCTTCGGCGGCGTCCAGCTTCTCGTCGTGGGTCATGCGGCTCCAGCGCGGGGCAAAGGGAAGGCTGTGCATCCCGCCAAGCAGCGGGATGCCGATGTTGTGCGACTAAGCAGCGGGTGCCGCAGCCGGAGCTTCCGTATAGCTCTTGAGCAGCTTGGCGACGCGATCTGAAAGCTGAGCGCCGTTGCTGGTCCAGTGGTCGATGCGGTCCTTCTTCAGGAGCACACTGGCGGGGTTGGTCCGCGGATTATAGGTGCCTACCACCTCAATCGAACGGCCATTGCGGGCGCGGTCCTTTTCAATCACGACCACACGGTAATAAGGCTGCTTGCGCGCTCCAAAGCGCGCCAAACGGATCATCAGCACAAGATTTTTGTTCCTTTCGGCAAACTCAAATAAGAATCGTCTCGGGATCGTCCAACGGCCTGCCGGCGATTGCCAGCGGCGGCGTACGGATGGCGCATGCGCCCGCGCCATTCCCAACCCATCAAGTATGGCGGAATCAGCAGGTTTCCGCAAGATACCACAGTCCTCGTAAGCTGACCGGTAAAGCCCCCGCCATGTGAAGCAAATGCCGGCTAACCGCAACAAATGCAGGCTGGCGGCATCGAAAGGTTATGGCTACCTCAACGACCGCGCAGCTCGCTACCCGTCAACTCGGCAACTCGGACATGCAACTCACCCGCATCGGCTTTGGCGCCTGGGCCATCGGCGGCGGCGACTGGCAGTTCTCCTGGGGACACCAGGAAGACGCAGACTCGGTCGCAGCTATTGAGCGTGCCCTGGACCTCGGCATCAACTGGATCGATACCGCGGCGATCTATGGCCTTGGCCATTCGGAAGAGGTGGTCGCGCGGGCGCTGAAACAATCGCCACACAAGCCCTACGTTTTCACCAAATGTTCCATGCGCTGGGATGCCGATCGCAAAATCTATCGCAGCCTCAAGGCAGCCTCCGTTCGCGAGGAGCTGGAGGCATCGCTGCGACGGCTGGGAGTCGATGTCATCGATCTCTACCAGATCCATTGGCCTGATCCTGAAGCAGAAATCGAGGAAGGCTGGGAGACAATGGCGAAGCTCCAAGAGGAGGGCAAAGTCCGCTATATCGGCGTGTCCAACTTCAACGTTGCGCAGATGGAGCGAGTCTCTAAAATCGCGCCAATCACCTCCCTGCAGCCGCCCTATTCGATCATCCATCGTGATGTCGAAGCCGAGATCCTACCCTGGAGCCGGAAGCATCGCATCGGCGTGATCAACTATTCTCCGATGGCCTCTGGCCTGCTTACCGGGAAGATGACTGAGGATCGCATCCGGAAATTGCCGGCGGACGATTGGCGGCGCAGGAGTCCACAATTCAATTCACCGCAATTGGAAAAGAATCTCGCCCTGGTAGAGCAGCTTCGACCGATCGGCGAGAAGCACGGCGTCGAACCGGGTGTCGTTGCAGTCGCCTACACACTGCACCATCCGGCGGTGACGGCGTCGATCGTCGGAGCGCGGCGGCCGGATCAGATCGAAGGAACGATCGCTGCAGCATCCTTCGTGCTCAGTGACAGCGAGTACCAGCAATTACGCAACTTCGCAGAAACAACAGCGGCCTGAGCAGCGCCCAAAAGCAGAAGAGCCTGCCAGATTGGCAGGCTCTTCTGAACCCCTAGAAGTGGGCATTACATGGCTTCGAGATATTTGGGGAAGAGCTGACCAGCACTCTCCTGGAACAGCATCGTCAATCGCGCAAGCATTTCGCTATAGTGAGTGGTCGCGCGATGCGCGTTCACCGACGCGCCGACGGTCGAGTGCGACATGGCGTACTTCGCAAGCGCCATCAGCACGCACAACCGGATCTGGAAGGCATCGCTGCGCAGACCTTCCAGCAGCGCTTCATCCGGATTGGTGCCATGTTCCGCGGCATAATCGGCAAGCTGAAGCAGCAGCGGAGCGTTGCAGTACATCGCCCACAGGCCGCGCGCGCCATCGATTCGTTTCCAGATGTCCGTCGGCGTCGCCTTGATACCGCCGCGATAGAGATAACGCTCGGAGACTTCATCGAGTCCCCAGTCGTTGGCCCGGAGCGCTGTAACGATCTCGTCCCAGCTTCGCTGCTTCCGCCTCGACTGCGCGCGGCGCCACAGCCCTACGAAGACCAGTAGGGATACCGCGAGCAGAATTTGGAATAGCGAGAACGTCATCTTCGATCACCGCTCCGAGTAACAGCTAAACGAGTACGTTTGGCTGACTCCGCTATTGTTACCAGAACTTCCTGCATTTGTGGAGTGAAATCTTTGCGCGGTGCTTCATTTCGGGAAAACGCCCAGATCCAGAAAATCAGAGTGAAATTGTAGGCAGCCGACTGAATCTGTGCAAGTCGTATCAGATGAGGCACATAGGTCGATTCGTCGGTTCCTGCTACATGGGTGCTGGAGAGCTGTACCATCAATGAGACTGCCCCGTAGAAAGCGAATCCGGAGGCGAGTTGCAGGATGTGGCTTTTCCACCCTATCCCCAACACTTGTGCAAAAACTGCCAGCGTTACGAAGAGCAGGATCTTGAGGATTGCAAGTAACAAAGAGATGCGGATAAGAATCTCGCGGGTGTGACCGAGTCCGATCAGCTGTACCTGGGGCAAAAAGCTCACCGCGATCAAGGCGCAGAGCAATATGCCTACCATCGCCACGGGTGCGATGGGGAATGGAATGGAGCGTTTGGACGGGCGAATCACATTCCTGCCAATTTCAAAGAGGATGAGCAGTTGCAGGATGTAATCGAGAATCGTGACTACAAAATAGTAGCGAAGGTAGAGACCATTAGACGTCTGTAGTGCCCAACCTAGGGGATCCTCAACAAGATTGATAAACAGGTAGATCAGGAAGACGGGATAGAACCTGGCCAGACCTCTTCGAATGAGCATGAAGGCAAGGGCAGCTTGCAAAACCAAGGCTGCCACCAAGCTCACGTTGTCGACCGTCAAAAAATGCATTGCTCCCTGCCGGTATTCTAGCGAAGAGCATACGCCACATTACATTAGGATTTCGATACACATTACGTGATAACCCAGCTCACTGCCAACCGGTGAGGACGAGGGAAAGCTGGGCTCACACCCTATACCAACCCGGCCTTGCCGGCGCGAGGATAAGGAAGCGCAGGGCTAGCGGCCACTACTACAGCGGCCTTACCGGCGCGAGGATAAGGAAGCGCAGGGCTAGCGGCCACTACTACAGCGGCCTTACCGGCGCGGGGATAAGGAAGCGCAGGGCTAGCGGCCATTACTACAGCGGCCTTACCGGCGCGAGGGTAAGGAAGCGCAGGGCTGCTGCTCGATACTATTGCATTAGCAAAGCAGGGTACGGTTAGTGCAGCAGACAGAGCAAGAACGGAAAATGACTTCATGGCAGGGGCCTCCGAAGGGATATGGTGCTCGTGGCGTATCGCCTACGTAATACGAACGTTAGCGGAGGTTGCCAGGCATTGCTACAACTTTGGTGGAATTTAACTTTGTAGAGACTGGTAATATTACCAATGTACTGAATTATCTAGTCGCGACTTGCGGGCTCGTCACTCGATCGCACCACGGTCGAGTAGAAGAGTCACATCGGATGGGTTCCATCGCTCCACCGGCGGGTATCCCGCTACTCTTTTCGTGGGATGTCCCCATTCGCAGCCGTGACATTAAAGTGGCGCCATGACCCCCGCACTCTCGGCACAGGCAAAAGCGGATGCCCCGGTTGAGCTGAGAAATGCTGTCCGCTTTCCGCTGCAGATTCCCCTGCGACTCTTTACCGCGGCTGGTGAACTCGCGGCGACAACGGAGAACATCTCCGCCACCGGGGTCGCCTTCACGCTTGCCCGGCCCCTGGAAGTACAGACGCAGGTCCGATTTACGATGAAGATGCCCGCTGAAGCCATGGGTACGCCAACAGATGTAGTAGTTCACTGCACGGGCCGTGTGGTACGCTGCAACACCAGCGAGACCTGCTGGCGTGCCGCGGCAGTTATCGACGAATATTACTTTAGTCAGTAGAATTGCTTATGAGCGCAGCCAAGCCTGACATGCTTGACGAGACCATTCCCGGCGATCCAGTCGAGCCTACCGCATCGACGGAATCCAATATCGTCCGCATCATTCTTGCGGATTCGCAGGCCATCTACCGTGTCGGCATGCGTAAGATCTTTGCGCTCGAAGATGACATCCGGGTAGTTGCACAAGTTGACAACCTCCAGAACCTGG
>JAUTWX010000003.1 GCA_030838385.1 Acidobacteriaceae bacterium | reverse complement strand
GATGATGTTGCGGGTCTCTTCGGGTTTTATGGGATTTTTTTAGAAGATCGAGGCGCTTTCCACTGGATTTTCACTTGACATCAAATTCAACACTGCTGCACTGTAGCTATGCGCTTGCGGAACGACTGTTTCGCTGGCGTGGGAAGCCCGCTCTGGCCTCCGTACAACTTATGGCAACTACCTTAGCAAGCGTCGAGGCGCGCGAGGTACTACGTTGCGGCCACTGCAGTCTCGTGCAATTCCGCACGATGAATGCTTTATGCAGGCGGTGCCGCAAATCCCTGGAGATGGAAGAACCTGAACCGGTTATGCCGGCCGCGACCTCCATTTCTCATGAACCGGAAGCGGAAGAGGGCGGTTTGCAGGTAGCGCGCGCGGTGCGCGATGCCCGGCGTGGCCGCAATCTTTCGCAGCGGCAGCTTGCCGGCCGGATGCAGGTGCCCCGCACTTACATCTCGAAGATCGAGAACGGCAAGGCGATGCCGACCTTGTCCTCGCTCGAACGGCTGGCGACGGCGCTCGAAGTGGACATGTGCAACCTGCTGCATGACGCACGGAACCGCCAGCATGACGCTGCGTTTTCGGTCTTCGACGATCCGTTCCTGTCGGAGATTGCGCCGCTGATCTCGAAGCTGGATGCCTTGCAGCGCTCGATGTTCCTGAACCAGGTGCGCGATATGGCGATGGGCCGTAAGCGCACCGCGGTCGCCTAAGAAGCGGCCGGTTCCTTCAGCCAGCCTGAACGCTGGTTCGCAGCGCGCACAGCCGTTTTCTCCAGACGGCTGCGCGCATTGCGACCCGCTCCGGCCATGTGCTACGGTCGAGGCTGAGAGGGAAGGGCGTTCTCCAATGAAGTCAGCCAGCCGGGCCCATGAGCTCTCGCCGGAAGAGCAGGCTATCTACCGGTCGCTCAATCCTGAGCGGATGCCAGCACACATCGCGATCATTATGGACGGCAACGGCCGCTGGGCCGGCCGCCGCAGCCTGAAGCGCTTTCTGGGCCACCAGCAGGGCGCCGAGGCAGTGCAGTACGTGGTGGAGACGTCGTCGCGCATCGATCTGCCGTGGCTGACGCTCTATGCCTTTTCGCTGGAGAACAATCTGAAGCGGCCCAAGACGGAAGTGAACTTCCTGATGCGGCTGCTGCGCTCTTACCTGATCAACAATGTGCAGCGCATGAACGACAACAATGTGCGCATTGCCTACATTGGCCGCACCCATGAGCTGCCGGCCGAGGTGCAGGAGCAGATGCAGCAGGCGGCTGAGGCCACGGCGCGGAACACGGGTACGGTGCTGACGCTGGCGCTGAACTACGGCGCGCGATCGGAGATCATCGACGCGTTTGCTGCGTTGTCGCGCGAGCGTGCGGCGCAGGGCCGGAACGCAGAGGGGATCACCGAAAAGGACCTGCACCGGCATCTGTACACGGCGCACATGCCGGACCCCGACCTGGTGATTCGGACCTCGGGCGAGATGCGGATCTCGAACTTCCTGCTATGGCAGATCGCGTACTCGGAGATTTTCGTGACCGAGCGGTTCTGGCCGGATTTCCGTGGCATTCATCTGCTGGAAGCGATTGCGGAGTATCAGCAGCGCGAGCGCCGGTATGGCGGGTTGAAGGCGCACACGGATGAAGAGATTCCGGAGCATGCTGTGCTGGTGCCTCGGTAACGGCGCGAAGAAATTCTCAACGATGTGTTGCTCGGATCAGAACTGATCGTTTCCTTCGACTCAGTAGATGCCGCAGTTTCACCCCTACTCACGAATTCCAGACCATCATGTTCTTCAGGATTGGACGCAAACACTAATCCGTAATGCTTTGGTTCAGAAATCATGACCCCTCCACCATATTGCTCAACATACCAGCGAGTGTTGACATCATAAGCAAGCGGGTCTGCAACGAATTCAATTTCTGCTAGGTCTTCATGGTATTAGGATACGATTCCCTTGCCGGTGCCAGTGGCCCGCGCCACCGGGCCATGCCGGTTGGTGAGGCCGGGCAGCAGCACCAAATCGGCCTTGGTGTCGGTCTGCTTTGCGATCAGCATCGGTTCGGCCATTCTGTCGTCCTCTTCCCTGGGTTTTCCCGCGCCCGCCTTGAAGTTACACCGGTGCCATGGCCGGTGCACGCGGTGGCTACTTTCCAGTTCTAAATGCGTCTAAAAGCGAAGCAGGGTGGATGTGAAATGGTCGAGAGTCGCTATGCAGGCTTTTCTTTAAGGAAAAGCCCGACAGGAGCCGTGGTCCCCTCTGACAGTAACCCTGCTTCGCTTAAGCTGGACAGCATGCAGGTGCGCGTTCTCTTCTTCGGTGTGCTCAAGGACCTTCTTTCGTCGAGCGGCGAGGCAGTGGTGTTGCCGGAGGGCGCGACAGTGGCGCACTTGATGGAGCGGCTTCGTGATGGCGCGGCGCATCCGGTGTGGTCGGCGCTGGCGGTGGCGGTGAATCGTGAGTATGCTGCGGCATCCGCAGTGCTGCATGAGGGAGATGAGGTAGCGCTGCTGCCGCCGGTCTCTGGTGGCGCGGATGGTGCTGATGTTGCTCCCATCGGGACTCCCATGGTGGCTCTGACGCGTGAGCGCATCGATCGCGATGCGCTGGTGGCGGCGTTGCAACAGCCGGGGGATGGCGCCGTGGTGGTGTTTGACGGCGTCGTGCGCGACAACACACGCGGACGGAAGACGCTCTATCTCGACTACGAGGCATATGAAGAGATGGCGCTGGACCAGATGCAGAAGCTGGCGCGCGAGGCAGCGGAGCGCTTTGCCATCGATCGCGTGGGCGTGGTGCATCGGCTGGGACGGCTGGAGATTGGGGAGAGCAGCATCGTGATCGTCGTGACCTCGGCGCATCGCGCGGCCGCCTTCGATGCCTGCCGCTGGCTGATCGACACGCTCAAGCGCACGGTGCCGGTGTGGAAGAAGGAGCACTTTGCCGACGGCGCGGTGTGGAAGGACGGCGAGCCTTTTCCGGCGGAGCTGCAGCCGGGTTCCTCATCATGAGACAGCTCACAGCCGGGCTGGCGCTGGGTTCGCTTCTGACCGTAGCGGCCGTGGCTCAGCAGACGCCCACCTTCCACGTCGATGTCCCGCTGGTGAATGTCTTTGTCAGCGTGACGGACAAGGCTGGTGCTCCGATCGGCGGTCTGACGAAGGACGATTTTCAGCTTTTTGAGAACGGTAAGGCGCAGACCATCGCGGTGTTCGAACGGGATACTTCGGCGCCGCTGGCGATTGTGCTCGCGGTCGATGTGAGCGGCAGTGTGTACAAGGACTTTGCGGCGGAGCAGCAGGCTGCGCAGCACTTCGCGAAGGATGTGCTGCGGCCGCAGGATCGCGCGGACGTGGTGGCATTCGCGGATGGCACGCGCGAGGTGACCGGCTTCACCGGCGATGCGAAGCGGATCGCGGGCGGCCTGGGGGGACTGCACCCGGGCACGGGCGGCACCGCCTTTTACAGCAGCATCTCGCTCGCATCGGGGCTGCTGCGGCCGGAGCATGGACGCCGCGTGCTGGTGATGATCTCCGATGGCGACAATACGGTAAATGGCGTGAGCTACCAGGACGCGCTGGATGAGGCAGTGCGCGACGAGGTGATGATCTACAGCATCATCGACGTGCCGGTGGCGGCGAGCGCGGGCCGCGATCTTGCCGGCGAGCACGCCATGATCACGCTCGCAGAGCAGACTGGCGGACGCGCCTACTACGCCGACCAGTCTTCGCTGGACCAGGTTTTTCATCGCATCGCGGACGATCTGCGCACGCAATATCTGCTGGGATACTATCCGCACAAGCCAGCGCCGGAAGAGCAGGGCGGCGGCTTTCGCTCGATTGCTGTGAAGATGAGCAACGCTGCAAACAATGCGAAGTACAGCGTGCGCAACCGGCCTGGATACTACGCATCGGCAATCGGGGCGCCCTGACGGTCGGCTACAATCGCGGCATGGTGAGTGAGAATACATCGCGGCGGAGCCGCAAGTCGCCGCCGCCGGGCGATACCGGGCAAGAGGCGGCCTATCTTCGATTCCTTTCTGAGAAGCAGGTGCCGGTGACGGTGAAACTGCGCGATGGCGAGAGCGTCTCCGGGTGGATCGAGTATTTTGACGACCGCATGATCCGGCTGACACGTGAGGGACGCCCGAACCTGTTCATCTATAAGCAGCAGATCCGTACTATCACCGAGCAGGGAAAGCGCACGCCCAAGAGCGATGCGGTGCGAAATATTGCGGAGGAGACGCGGCGTGATTAGCCAGTTGCCCGACTCGCTGAACCTGGGGCTGGCGGTGCCGGCGGCTGCGATTGCGCTGGAGGCCGGGCTACTGATCCATGACTTTTACGAGCGCGGCGTGCGCACCGAGTACAAGGGCGATGTTGACCTGGTGACGGAGGCGGACCGTGCCAGTGAAAAGCTGATCGTCGAGAAGCTGCACGACACTTTTCCCAGCCACGGAATCTTTGGCGAGGAGGGCACGCGCTCGAATCTGGATGCCGAGTATCGCTGGTATGTCGATCCGCTGGACGGCACGACCAACTTTGCGCACGGCTTCCCATATTTCTGCGTGTCGCTGGGGTTGGAGCGTCGACCTGCCGGGCTGGCGCCGGACAAGGATGGCGAGCTGGTGGCCGGCGTGATCTATCAGCCGGTACACAACGAGCTTTTTGTGGCGGAGAAGGGAAGCGGTGCGTACCTGAATGGGCGGCGGCTACACGTGTCGAAGACAGCGCAGTTGCAGGAGGCGCTGCTGGCGACGGGATTTCCCAGCCACAAGCGGCATGAGAACCCGAACATCCATTTTTATCAGCAGCTCACGCTCCGCTCGCATGGGGTGCGCCGCGCGGGTGCGGCTGCGCTGGACCTGGCATACACGGCGGCCGGCCGCTTCGACGCGTACTGGGAGTTCAATCTCAACCCGTGGGACACGGCGGCGGGTGTGCTGATGATGACCGAAGCCGGCGGGACGATGACCAAATTCGACGGCAGCCCGTTCGAGCTGGATAGCCGGGAGATTCTTGCCACGAATGGATTGCTGCTGCCGGAGCTGCAGAAATTTTTCGAGGATATGTTTGCGGGGCGGGATATCGAACCGGTGCCCACGCCGGCGGAGTTTGCCGCGCGGCGGAAGACGCTCGAAGGCTGATCTTTCCGCATGGCGCGGAACCGCTACGCAGGCCGGCAGCAGCCCTCTTTCCCCTGCTACAATCGATAGAACCCCGCACTGGAGATTCGTTTCATGGCTTACATCATTGCAGAACCCTGCATCGGTACGAAGGACTCAGCTTGCGTCGATGCCTGCCCCGTCGACTGCATCCATCCCAAGAAGGATGAGGCCGATTACGCCCCGGCGGAGCAGTTGTTCATCGATCCGGTGGAATGTATCGACTGCGGCGCCTGTGTGCCGGTGTGCCCGGTTTCGGCCATCTTCGCGGGCGATGATCTGCCGGAGAAGTGGGCGAGCTATACGGAAAAGAACGCCTCGCACTTTGGCCGTTAAACCCCAGGCCGCTCACCCGGGACAAAGCTTTTCAGCAGCGCGCAGCCCTCGGGTTGCGCGTTGCTGCGTTAGGGCATTCCGACGATGAACGCTGAAGCCATCGTGCTGCGGACCTGGCCGATTCGCGAGGCCGACCAGATCGTCGCGCTCTTCACGCGCGAGTTCGGCAAGCTGAAGGGCGTTGCGAAGTCTGCTGCGAAGAGCCGGCGGCGCTTCGGCGGCGCACTCGAACCGATGACGCACGTGCGGGCGACCTTCCTGGAAAAGCCGCGGCAGGAGCTGGTGCGGCTGGACTACTTCGAGATTCTGCGCTCGCCGCTCTCGCTGGCGGTCGATTACACGCGGCTGAGCGCGCTCGCCTTCTTTGCCGAGGTGATCGACGAGACGCAGCCGGATCATGATCCGAATGACGCGGTCTTCCGCCTGCTGCTCTCCGTGCTGGAAGCGGCGGAGACGGGCGGCGTCTGGATGCCGCTGACGTATTTTGCGCTGTGGATGACGCGGCTGATGGGCTGGCTGCCGGAGCTGCGGCGCTGCATGGTGTGCGGCGAGGCGCTGGACGGGGAAGCGTTGGGCGGGGCACCGGCGTACTTTCACGCGCTGTCGGACGGCCTGGTGTGTGTGCATCATCGGCGGCTGGCCTCCGGAACACTGAGCCCGGAGTCGCAGCGGCTGGCGTCGTTGATCTTTCACGCGCCCGCGGGCGCGCTGCTGGATGAGCCTTGGCCGCGGGAGCGCGCGCGTGATTTGCGGCGCTTCTCCGTGCAGACGCTGGAGCGGCACCTGGAGCGCCGGCTGACCAGCGCGGCGGCGCTGGTCAAGCTGGGCGGCTAGGTGCTTGGGACTGGCCGTCCGGGCGATTGCGCCTTCGGCGCGGGCTATAGGGTTCGCTCCCGTTGTCGCTCACGCTGGGATTGGTGGGCGACCGTACAAACTGCAGGTCCTTCGCTTTGCTCAGGATGACAGACCGATTAGCGTTCGACATGTTCGACCGGATGCTCTCTGGGCTCTTCTCGGGTGACGGCGGGGGCCGGGGGTTCGGGAGTTTGCGATCTCATCAAACGGAAGACGCGCTCCCGGTCCTCTTCGCGTTCGACGAAGCGGCGGCGGCCGATCAGCAGGTCCTGCAGCGAGACATAGCCGCGCGGCTGCCTGGTGTCGCGGTCGAGTACCGCGAGCCGGATGTGGCCGGTAGTCGCCATGCGCTCGGCTGCACTGCGGCAGGTCTCGTCCCTAAAGGTGTAAACGGGGAAGGTGTAGGCGGGCGGCAGCTCGGTGAGGGCCGCGGCATGCTCGTCGGCGAACTCGGTCATCGCATCCTCCACACTGACCATCTCCAGCGGATCGACTCCGTACTCGCGGGTGAGGTGATGTCCGCGGCGGGCGAGCTTTTCCGTGAGGATGGAGCGCGGCATGATGAGCGAGGTAATGGTGTAAGACGCGATGCACGCGACGACCAGCGGCAGGAGCGCCGGCAGTGCGTGTGTGAGCTCGATGGAGAAGACGATGGCGGTGAGCGGAGAGCCGAGCGCGCCGGCGAGCATTGCACCCATTCCGATGAGCGCCAGCGTGCCCTCCGGCATATGGAGCAGATGAGCAGAGAGTGCGCCGAGCGATGCGCCGATCATGAGCAGCGGAGCCAGCACGCCGCCTGAAGTGCCGGAGCCGAGGGAGAAAGCCCACATGAGCGATTTGAAGACGATGACGCCGAAGACCAGTCCGAGCGTTGCGCGACCAGCCAGCAGGATCGCGATGTTGTCGTAGCCGACGCCGAGTCCGCGGGGAAAGAACAGGCCGCCAACGCCGACGCCGAGCCCGCCGATGGCCGGCCACCACATCCAGTGCACAGGAAGTTTGCCGAAGAGGTCTTCGAAGCTATACATCATGCGGCTCATGGCCGCGGCGGCGAGTCCTACCAGCGCGCCCAGAACGGCGGCGAGAATGGCGAAGCGTGCACCGCTGGGAATGGTCTCCGCAGAGAGCGGGAAGAGCGGCCCAGCACCGAGCCACATGACGCGCAGCACCGCTGCGGTGACGCTGGCGAAGGCCACTGGGATCAGGGAGCGTGGCCGCCATTCGAAGAGCAGCAGTTCCACCGCGAGCAGCACGGCGGCGAAGGGCGCCGCGAAGGTGGCGGACATGCCGGCGGCCGCTCCGGCGACGAGCAGCGTGGTGCGCTCCGCGTCCGTGAGCTTGACCCACTGCGCCAGCAGCGATCCGAAGGCGCCGCCAGTCATGATGATCGGACCTTCCGCGCCGAATGGACCACCGGAGCCAATGGCGATGGCCGCGGAGATGGGTTTGAGCACGGCGACGCGTGGCTCGACGCGCGCTCCGTTCAGCAGAATGGCCTCAGGAATGCCATGGCCGCGGATTTTGTCCGAGCCATAGCGGGCCATGATGCCGACGATGATGCCGCCGACGATGGGTACCAGCACCATCCAGTAGCCGAGCGGGCTGCCGGCCGGCCCCACCATCTGCAGGCTGAAGCGGTGATAGTAGAAGAGATTGGTGGCCAGCGCGATGGCGCGCAGCAGAAGCACGGCCAGCGCGGCGCCGCCCGCGCCAACAATGACGGCGAGACCGGAGATGAGCCAGACGCGACGGTCTAAATTGAAATCGCGCAGCGCAGGGGTGAAG
>JAUTWX010000002.1 GCA_030838385.1 Acidobacteriaceae bacterium | reverse complement strand
AGCAGCAGGTTGCCGTTCTTGCTGACGATGTCCACCAGCAGATAGATCAGCTCGTCTGGAGCGATGGTCTCCTTCTCACCCTCGGCGCGGTTGTAGCCGAAGGAGCGTCCCAGACCGCGGCACTCCTCCCACTTCACTTTGCTGACCTGGCTGCGCTTTTCATACTCGGGCGACTGAAAGTCGGAGTGCTTCACGCCGAAGCGATCATCCACCACGCCATCCGGAAGCGCATTGTAGTAGTCGGCCATCACCTGCAGTGGCTTGCCCGTCTTCGGCCAGTCGATGTCGTCCCACAGCACAGCGGGGTGATACTTCACAATCAGCTCTTCGATCTGATCGAAGGCATATTGCCCGTACGCGATGCTCTCCGGCTTCACCGTCTCCCAGTCATTGCCCCCGATGATCGGGCCGCGGTTGAAGGTCCAGTCATAGCCGCCGGAGTAGTAAAGTCCCATCTTCATGCCGTCGTGCCGCACCGCATCCGTCAGGTCGCCGACGATGTCGCGCTGCGCCTGCAGATGCTGCTGGTTCGGGTTCACCACTTTGCTCGGCCACAATGTAAATCCCTCGTGATGCTTGCTCGTCAGCACCACGTAGCGCGCGCCCGCATCCCGGAAGGCTGCGGCCATCGCCGCGGGATCCCACTTCTTTGTTTCCCGGTTGAAGATCGGCGCGAAATCGTAGTAGCTGAAGTTCGCGCCGTAGTGCTCGCGGTGATAGACCTGCGTCGGCGAGCCGGGGATGCGCATGGTGTTGTAGTACCACTCGGCATACGCGTTCCACTTCGCCTCGTCCTCGTGCGGAATCACCTTCGGGCGATTGACCTCCGCCCATCCCGGCACGGAATAAAGCCCCCAGTGCACGAAGATCCCAAGCTTCCCGTCCGCGTACCACTGCGGCAGCGGATGCTTGTTCAGCGATTCGAGCGTCGGCTCGTAATGTGCGGCCTGCGCGGCCGCGGCCGCGATCGCCAGTCCTGCCACCGCCAGCATCGAGATCGCTTTTCTCTTTCGTGTTCCGTTCATTCGTGGATCAGCCCTTCCTGATATCAATGTGCGGCGGAGTGCCTGACACTCCGCCGCATGTGGTACCAGCTGAACAATGCGATAACTACGTAACTGAGCAGCGGCACCGAGTACGCGCGCGCGATTCCGCCACTGTGCTGCGAGATCCAGCCCATCATCGGAGTCAGCGTGGCACCGCCGACGATCGCCATCACGAGCAGCGAGCCGCCCAGCTTTACCAATGGCCCCAGGCCTTCCAGCCCGAGCGCAAAGATGGTGGGAAACATGATGGACATGAAAAAGCTGGTGAGAAAGACCGCCCACATGCCCGCCCATCCTGGCCGTACGATGGCCACTGCCAGCAGCGCTGAGTTGATGACCGCGTAGATCGTCATCAGCTTTGCGGCGTCGAGGCTCTTCAGCAGATAAGCCGCGGAGAATCGGCCGACAGCGAATGCAATGAGCGTCCCGGTCAAAAGCAGCCCGGCGCGCTTTTCCGGCTGGTGCGTGTATTCCTGCACATACTGGATGAAGTAGCTCCAGGTGCCTACCTGTGCTCCGACGTAAAGGAACTGCGCGAACACCGCGAGCAGAAAATGTGGGCGGCGAAACAGAGCCAGGATGCCGCCACTTTCCACATGCGATGCAGGCTCCTCGGCGTCGGCGGCGACGTCGGGAAAGCGGGTACGCATGAAGATGACGGCCAGCGTAAGCGCGATGACAGCGAGCACAAGATACGGCGCGACGACGCGCATCGTTTCATGCTGAAGGTAGGCGGCGTATGTCCCGGCCGTCTTCCGCGCCGCGATCTGGCTGGCCGTGAGCTCCACGCCGGAGAAGATGAAGACGGTTCCCGCGAGGACGCCGGCAATCGCTCCCAATGGATTGAAGGCCTGCGAGAAGTTGAGCCGCCGCGCGGCTGTAGCGGGCGCACCCATCTGCGCGATGAATGGGTTGGAGGCAGTCTCGAGAAAGGAGAGTCCCGACGCAATAACAAAAAGCGCCGCCAGGAAGAAGCCGTACTTGCCCACAATGGCCGCGGGCCAGAAGAGCGCCGCGCCTGTAGCAAACAGCAGCAGGCCGATGACGAGTCCCGCCTTGTAGCCATGCCGCCGCATGATCAACGCCGCCGGGATGGCGAGAAAGAAGTAGCCCAGATAGAACGCCGATTGCACCAAACCCGCCTCCACGCGGTTCAGCGCAAAGCTCTTCATGAACTGCCGGATCAGTACATCGTTCAGATTGTTCGGCACGCCCCACATAAAAAAGAGCGACGTGACCAGGCTGAACGGCAGGAGCTGCCCGGGCGCGACGAGCGGCTGCCCGCTGCTCTCACTCTCGGCCGAAATGTTCGACGCCAGCATATCGTCTAATGCCTCACGACTTCCGACGTGCGCGCCCCAGTGGCCGCTATTGACGTTGCTTCGGCGCCAAGGAACACCGGCCGGATGTGGCGATCAAACAGATTGCGCGTAACGTTCTCCGCCACCAAGTCCCCATGCCGTTCCAGCATGGCGATGTATCGCGGTCCCATCTTCGCGGCGATCTTGAACGCGACATGTATAAGCTGCCGCAGGCTGCTGTTGTACGCAGCCGAGTGCAGGTCATGCCGCAGCGCCCCGACCCACTGCTCTGCCGTCCATCGCTGCGCACCCTCCGGACGCGGTAGCCGAGCGGCTTCGATATCGATCACCGCGGCATACGGCGCGCACAACTCCTCGCGATGCTCATAAGCGTCGGAGTAAATCTCCTTCACCAGCGCGAGCGCATTCCCCCCCGATTCCGCCAGTCCGATCGCCTCTTCAAGCCACGTAGTGCCCGCAGTCTTCAGGTGCAGACCGGCGTTCATCTTCGTCATCGCGTTGTGCACCGCGCCATAGATCGAAAACTTATCGCTGCCGGAGTGCAGGCTCAACTTCAGCTCCGCCGGCAATCCGAATGCATCTACGGCGTAACGCACCACCGCCATATCCTCTTCCAG
>JAUTWX010000543.1 GCA_030838385.1 Acidobacteriaceae bacterium | reverse complement strand
ACCACTACGTCGGCCGCACCTTCATTGAGCCGGAGCAGCGCGTCCGCGACTTCGGGGTCAAGCTCAAGCTCAATCCGGTGCGCAATCTGCTTGCCGGCAAGCGCATCATCCTGGTCGATGACTCCATCATCCGCGGCACCACCAGCCGCAAGATCATCCGCATGGTGCGCTCCGCCGGCGCGAAGGAAGTCCACCTGCGCATCAGTTGTCCGCCCACCACGTCGCCGTGCTTCTACGGCGTGGACACACCGCGCAAAAAAGATCTGATCGCCGCCAACAACACAGTCGACGAGATACGCAGCTTCATCGAAGCCGATTCGCTCGCTTATCTCTCACTCGACGGCCTGCTTGACGCTTGCGGCGGTCAACCGATGTTCTGCACAGCCTGCTATACCGGCAACTATCCCACCGACTGGGTAGATGTGGACGAGATACTGCCCGCGCTAGCCGAGACTTAATCATCGTTGTAACAACCACATAACTCATTTCTGCCTCTCACGTTACATAACGGGAGACGCACACACGTGCGCACGGAGGCAAACATGGCAAGAAAGAAATCTTCGAAACGGAAGTACAGCCCGAAGGCGTCAAAAACAGTCGAACGCGAGATGCACGAGTACAAACGGGGCAAGCTCAAATCCGGCCGCAGCGGTAAGAAGGTGAAGAGCCGCAAGCAGGCCATCGCCATCGGGCTCTCCGAGGCGCGCGCCGAGGGCGCAAAGGTGCCGGCCAAGAAGAAATCCGCAAAGAAGAAGAGCGCCAAGAAATCCAGCGCGAAGAAATCTACCTCGCGGAAGAAGTCGACGGGCCGGAAGAAGGCTTCAGCGAAGAAGTCCTCCAGCTAGTCTGAGGACTTTCCACTCGATCCGGAATTGGAAGAACTCGCGGCGCTGCTTCCTGAACTCGAGGAGGCAGCGCCGGAGTCGCTCTTGCTGCCGGAGTCGCTCTTGCTGCCGCCCTCGCTCTTCGCACCTTCACTGCGGCCACCGTCATTTCGCCCGCCGCCTTCACTCCGGCCACCTTCATTTCGGCCGCCGCCTTCACTTTTTGACGAGCCTTCCGAACTCTTCGCGGAGACGTCCTTACCGCTACCTTCCTTACTGCCTTCTTTGGACCCACCATCTTTCGAGATGCCCTCTTTCGAGCCATCCGATCCGCTCGACGACGGCACCTTGTTGCGCCCGGCATAGTCGTTCACATACCAGCCCGCACCCTTGAACTGGATCGCCGGTGCGGAGATGAGCCGCTCCACTTCAGCGCCGCACCTCGGACACTCTTTCTCATCGGGCGCGCTGAAGCTCTGGATCTTCTCAAAGCGATGCCCACATTGCTTGCACTGGTATTCGTAAAGCGGCACGGATGACAGCTCCTGACTCGTCCTCTGCCTATTGTAGCGGCGGCAGTTCGCCGCCCTTACGGCAGCGGAGACAACTCGCTCCTCTAAACTAGCGGCGGAAGCTCGCTACCTCAAGGTAGCGGTGGCAACTTGACCAGCCGCACCCGCGTCACCGCTTCAATCGCTTCGATCGCGCCGATGACCGCCGGCGTGATCTCGCCATCCACCTGCACCACAGCAATCGCACCACCCGCGCCGTCCTTCGCGGCAGCTTCCAACCCGCGGCCCAGCGCGAAGTTCGCAATGTTCACCTGGTGCTCGCCCAGCACCGTACCCACGCGGCCAATCACGCCGGGCACGTCGTGGTTGCGGATCGCGATGAGCGTATCGTGCAGCGGCACCTCGATATCGATGCCGTCACTCGCCAGCAGACGCGGTGAGCGCCCATGCAGGACTGTCGCTGTGGCGGTGGTCTCGCCGCCGCGGGTATGCAGCGTGAGCGTCACGCCAGCAGCGCCGCCGTTTTCCATCTTCGACTCGTGCAGCCGGATGCCGCGCTCCTCTGCCACCGCCGCCGCATTGATGCGGTTCACATTCTCCGAGTGCGCGAGCACACCTTGGATCGCCGCGTTCCGCACCAGGTCCGTCTTTCCCTGCGCCAGCCGACCGCGATAGACCAGCGCAATGCTCTCCACGTTCCCGTCTGCAGTAGCAGAGAGGAACTCACCCAGCCGCCCCGCCATGTCGATGTAGGGCGACAGCTCTACATACTCCTCATGCGAGAGCGACGGCAGGTTGACGGCATTCTGCACCACGCCCAGCTTCAGATACTCGCGCACCTGCGCCGCAATCTGGATGCCTACCGCCTCCTGCGCCTCCGCCGTCGAGCCGGCAATGTGCGGCGTCAGGATCACATTCTCGCGGTTGAAGTAAGGCGAGTTCTTTAGCGGCTCGTCGCGAAACACATCCAGCGCCACTCCGCCCACCTGCCCACTGTCCAGCGCAGCCAGCAGTGCGGCGTCATCCACCAGCTCACCCCGGGCGCAGTTCACAATGCGCACGCCCTTCTTCATCGCGGCAAGGTTCTTCGCGTTGATGATGTTCGCCGTCTGCTGCGTCAATCCGACGTGCAAGGTCAGATAGTCGGCCCGCGCAAACAGCGGATCCAGCGGCACGAGTTCTACGCCGCGCTCGCGCGCCAGTGCCGGCGCGACAAACGGGTCGTGCCCGATGATCTGCATGCCGAAGCTCGCCGCGCGCTGCGCCACCTCGAGCCCGATGCGGCCGAGACCCAACACCGCCAGCGTTTTGCCGCGCAGTTCAGCGCCGCTCAGCGATTTTTTCTCCCACTTGCCCTGATGCAGCGCCCCGTTCGCCTTTGGCAGTTGCCGCGCCAGCGCCAGCATCAGCCCGATGGTCAGCTCTGCCACCGCAATCGCATTCGCACCCGGCGTGTTCATCACCACGATGCCGCGACGGGTCGCGGCATCGGCATCGATGTTGTCCACCCCTACACCCGCGCGGCCAATCACGCGCAGCTTCGGCGCGTGCTCCAGCAGCGCATCGTCCACCTGCACCGCCGAGCGCACCACCAGCCCATCGGCGTCCTTCAGCTCCTTCGCCAGCCCATCTTTAATCTGGTCGTGCGTCACAACGTTCCAGCCCGGCTCAGCCTGGAAAACGGCGAGCGTGGCAGGCGAAACTTTTTCTGCGAGAACAATCTTCACGGCAGGCTCCTGTAGCGATGATGAAAGCAGGCGAATCAGCGAAAGCAGATCACTGGGTGTGGATTTGCGGTCAAGCCGAAACGCTGCTCACGCAAACCTCGTAGTGGGAGGCGAGAGGTTCCACTCGGGCAAGAAGCCGCCGAGGCTCCGGCTCAAATTGGGCGACGGCGTAATCGGGTCCGGCAAACTGCTGCACCCCCTCGATGGAATCGAAAAGGTTCACGACAATGAATTCAACTTCCCCCGAAACCTCGCGGCGAAGCACATAGCCGCCGCGATAGCCCGGGATTTTCTTCAGGCTGGGTAGAACTGTACCGCGCAGCAGATCCTGGTAAGCATCAGCATCCTGCGGCGCAGTCCAGCCTCGCCAATGGCGTGCAATCATCCCTTACCTCGCCGCCGCAAGCTCCGGCTGTGTAACCGAAGTGCGCTCCGCAAAGGTCTGCTGTGCGGCGGCCAGCGCCTTGCCAAATTCGAAGCCCGGCAGCTTCAGCGACTTCGCCGCCACCTGCTCCAGCGCACCGATGATCGCAATCGTGTCCAGGTAGTCGAAGTAGCCGATGTGCGCGATGCGGAAGAGCTGGCCCTTCATCTCGCCCTGGCCGTTGGTGATGATCGCGCCGAAGCGCGACTTCAACTCCTTCACTACTACGCCGGAGTCCACACCAGCCGGCGGCAGCACCGCCGTCAACGCTGCGCCCGGCGACGCTGAGAACAGCTTCAGCCCCAGCGCCTCCACGGCTGCGCGCGTCATCGCGGCAATGGTCTCCGCATTGTTCACCAGCTTGGCGCGGCCAGCCGCCAGATCGCCATCTGCCTGAGACGCGATGTAATCCAGGGCCGTGCTCAGCCCCGCAATCAGCGAGATCGCCGGCGTGTAGGAAGACTCGCCCTTTGCCGCGTTCTTGCGTTCCTTGCGCAGATCGAAGTAGTAGCGCGGGTTCAGCGCGTTGCCCATCAGTTCCCACGCCTTCTCGCTCACCGAGCAGTACGCCAGGCCGGGCGGAATCATCACCGCCTTCTGCGAACCGCCGATCATGATGTCCACGCCCCACGCATCCGCGTCGAAGTGCGTCGTGCCCAGTCCGGTAATGGCGTCCACCACCAGCACCGCATCGCTCTTGGCATCCTGCAGCAGCTTGGCCACGCCTTCTACATCGTGACGCGTGCCGGTGGACGATTCGTTCGCCTGCATATAGACCGCGCGCGTCTCCACCTTCAGCGCCGCCTTCACCGCATCCAGCGAGAAGGTCTGGCCATACGGAACGCTCACCAGATCCACATCGCAGTTGTAGGCCTTCGCGATGCCCGTCCAGCGCTCGCCGAACTTGCCGGCAGAGAGCACCAGCACACGATCACCGGGCGAGGTGATGTTTGCGACCGAGGCCTCCATGACGCCGCTGCCCGAACAGGCCATCAGGATCACGTCGTTCTTAGTGCCGATAAAGGTGCGCAACTGCTCGAGCACCCGCACGTACAGTGCGCGAAACTCCGGCGTGCGATGGTGCAGGTCGGCCGCGGCCATGGCGAACTGTGCGGCGGGAAGCAGAGGCGTAGGACCGGGCGTAAAGAGGCGCGTCTTGCGAATCATGTCTGTGCGGTTTCCTTGGCTTCTATTCTATCGAGCGCGATGGTCTTTATACTGGTAGGTTGGCCTTTCATTCAGCAAGCGACCACGGTGAGGCAGGAGACGAACGCGCATGACCCTTCAGGAGCGGATTCAGCAGGACACCATCGCAG
>JAUTWX010000515.1 GCA_030838385.1 Acidobacteriaceae bacterium | reverse complement strand
TCGTCGTCGCTGAACACAATGGGACGCCCATCCTGCTTCGCGATGTGGCGACCGTCAAAGAAGGACACCTGCCGCGTCTGGGCAAGGTGGGCTTCAACGAAAATCCGGACATCGTTGAAGGCATTGTCTTGCTGCAGAAGGGTGAACAGTCCCTTCCCGCACTGAAAGCGCTGCGGAAGAAGATTACAGAGTTGAATTCAGGCAATCTGCTGCCGCCCGGCATGCAGATCAAGACCATCTACGACCGCAGCAGACTGGTGAACCGCACGACAGAGACGGTGCAGCACATTGTGTTGATGGGCATGGTCCTGGTCACCATTGTGCTCTACATCACGCTGGGCGATGTACGGATCACCACCATCGCCGCGCTCACTATCCCCTTTGCGCTGCTCTTTGCCTTCAGCCTGATGGTTTTGGAGGGCAGCTCAGCCAATCTCATCTCCATCGGCGCCATCGACTTCGGCATTCTGGTGGACGCATCGATCATCATCCTCGAAAACGTCTATCGCAAATTAAGCCGGCGGCACCAGGGAGAGACCCTCTCCGACGTGATCGTGGCGGGCGTTGCCGATGGCTCACGGCCGGTCATCTTCGCTACGCTCATCATTCTGGTTTCCTTCATTCCGCTCTTCACCATGCAGGGCGTGCCGGGAAAAATCTTTGCTCCCATGTCGCAGGCATATGGCTTTGCACTCATCGGCGCGCTGCTCTATGCGTTTCTCTTCGCTCCGGTTCTGTGCTTCCTCTCCTCGCCGAAGCAGGTTTCCGGTAAGGAGACATGGCTCGTTGCCAACGTGCGCCGTCAATACGAAAAGGCCCTGCACTTTACCTTAAAGAGCTCCATCCTGGTCTGGATCGTCGCACTCGTCCTGCTTGTGGGGGCTGCTTTCGCCTTCACGCAGATCGGCGGCGAGTTCATGCCGGCGCTTGAAGAAGGCAACCTGTGGATTCGTGCGACGATGCAGCAGGATATGGCTTTCCCGCAGTCGGCGGAGCTGGCCGACCAACTCCGGAGCGTACTGCGCAGTTTTCCTGAAGTGACGCAATGCCTCTCGCAGATGGGCCGGCCCGATGACGGTACAGATGTCAGCACATTTAACAACGTCGAGCTCCTCGCGGAGCTGAAGCCTGCCGGTGAATGGCGCCCCCAGTTCCATGGCAAGAAGGAAGAGCTGATCGCCGCCATCCAGAAGAAGTTTCAGCACTACCCCGGCATCGACTTTAACTTCTCGCAAAACATTCAGGACAACGTGGAAGAGGCGATGTCCGGTGTGAAGGGCGAAAACTCGCTAAAGCTCTTCGGCGATGACTTTGACACGCTCACCAGCACGGCAGACAAAATCTATCAGGACATGATCAAGGTGAAAGGGGTCACTGATGTCGGCGTCTTCGACGTTGGCGGCCAACCGAGCCTGCTGATCTCCATCGATCGCGCAGAGGCGGCGCGTTACGGGATTGCCGCAGCAGACATCAACAATGCCATACAGGCGGCGGTCGGCGGAGCTGCCGTAACGCAGATCATCGAAGGCGAGCGGCGCTTTGATTTCGCCGTTCGCTTCGGCCCGCAATTCCGTGACACGCCGGAGGCCATCCGCAAGATACTGCTGCCTACACCGGACGGCAACCAGATTCCGCTCGGCAGCGTGGCCAATGTCACGCTCCACAACGGCGCCTTCATGATTTACCGCGAGGGCGGACGACGGTACATCCCGATTAAGTTCAGCGTGCGCGGCCGCGATCTGCAGAGCACCATAGAGGAATTGAAGCGCGTTCTTGCTCACGATGTAAAGCTTCCCGCGGGCTACACCTATACCTGGGCCGGCGAATACGACAGCCTGCAAAAAGAGCTGCATCGCCTCGCCTTCATTGTTCCCATCTCGCTGCTCATCGTACTGCTGCTGCTCTACCTGCTCTTCCAATCCTTCCGGGATGCATTGATCGTGCTGGCGACGCTTCCGTTTGGCGCCATCGGCGGCATCTTTACGCTCGGACTCACCCACACGTCATTCAGTATTTCTGCGGCGGTGGGCTTCACTTCGCTGCTCGGCCTCAACACTTTGTGCACGGTGGTCTTCCTGACCGGCCTCCGTCATCAGCAACACGATCATGGTCGCGAGCGCGGCGTCTTCCTCGGCGCGCTCGACGAGATGCGTCCCATCGTGATGGCGTGCATGGCAGCGGGTCTCGGATTGCTGCCCGCGGCGATTGCCTCCGGCATCGGTTCGCAGACTCAAAAGCCGCTGGCGCGTGTTGTGGTTGGTGGGACGGTCACGACCGTTTTTGCCGTCCTCTTTCTGGTACCGCTCATGGCGCGCAAATGGGCGCCTGTGGATCGCAATCCAGATCGCGGCAACGATGATGAAGGTGGCGACGACATTCCACCGGATAGTGGACCACCCAGCCCGCTTGAGCTGGGCAAGCTACTCCTCGCGCAACACTTCCAGCGGCCGTTGCCCGAGAATGCGGATACTGGCGAGCCAACCGGTAAGGACGGCTAGTAGGGCCGTCCCTGTTGCCGCGGCAATGCCGGCTATCAACTGGGGGTGATACGACACATCGAGCCGGTGCAGCAGAATGAAGGTGAGGAGGTTGGCGAAGATCACGCCCACGCATCCTGCGAGCAGGCCCAGCACGATAAATTCCACGCCGAAAACGGCGGCGACACGCGCGCGGCGTGCTCCCAGCGTCTTGAGCACCACCACCTCGCGGATGCGGCGAAAACGCGTGCTGGCTACGCTGGAAGCAAGGATCACCAGCCCAGAGAGGATGGAAAACGCCGCGAGGAATCGCACGATCAGCGTGACCTGGTGGACGACCCCCGCCACTGTATCCAGCAGATCGGCGATGTTGATGACGGTCACAGTGGGGTAGGCGGCAAATAGCGCACGTTGCATCTGCGGAATCTGCTCCGTATCCACATGCACGGCGCCGTACCAGACA
>JAUTWX010000537.1 GCA_030838385.1 Acidobacteriaceae bacterium | reverse complement strand
GATGGAGTTTCTATTTTTGGAACATACCTATCGGTGGTTGGTGGAGGGCGGGATACTTCTGTTGGTGGTACCTCAGGCGCGTCTTGATTCCGCAATTCCGCTGTTGGCGGAAAACTTCGCAGACCTTCGGGTCTTCCGGCTGACAGATCCGGAATCGGCGCGCTTCGACCAAGTGGCTCTGTTCGGGCTCCGCAAAAGGATGCGGGGCCAGGACTACAGTCGTAATCGCGCAGCGTTGCACGAGATGGTATGGCGGCGCGATATGCCGACGCTGCAGGGCACTGAGACCCCCTTTCGCGTGCCGGCGTCGGCGCCTACACGGCTTGTCTACCACGGATTGCCTCTCGATCAGATTGAGGACCTCATCGCCCACTCATCTGCCTGGAAACAAGTTGAAGCTCTCCTTCTCCCGAAGGAGGAGATGGCAGGCGGTCGACCGATTACCCCGTTGCACGCAGGTCATGTGGGCCTTCTCTGCACGGCTGGACTGCTCAACGGTGTCTTTGGGCAGGGCGATGAAAGGCACATAGCACGCTGGCGCTCGGTGAAATCGGTGACGGTCTTCGAAGTGAAGGAGAAGGGTTACACCGAAGTCCATAAGCGCGAACAGTTCACCAATGAGCTTGCTTTGGTCTACGAGGATGGGCGAACGCTTGTACTTGGAGACAAGAAGAGAGAGGACGAGGATGCGGAACGCACATTTGCGGCTGGGGCGGCTTGAGTATCGTCGGAATTCAGGGAAGACGGACACCAAGATCTCCGTACACGTGGATCGCTACGTTGGCGAGGGGGACGACGCGCATCTGATCAGCCTGTTCGGAGGCGACTCCGAAGTGGGCGCAATCACGGCGGCGATTCATGAGAAGCACACCTTCACTGTGACATTCCTCGACGGCAGCCAGAAGGTGATCGGCTTCGGGCCAGACGCGATCTGCTATCGCGGCTCGATCAATCTGCAAGGGCGCAAACAAGCACTCCGGCATCTGATCGCGGTTTCGACTTCCCTTCATGCCAATGGAAGCGCAGGACGGACGTTCATCCTCCACCTCGGACCGGATACAAGAGAACTCGCATGGGCAACCCTGGTGAGCTTTCTTGGGTTGCCCGCGGATCCGCGCTGGAGCGCTCCGATCCTGGAGGCGATGTGGGCGGAGAAGAAAATTCGTCTACTGGATGGAATCGGCTGCACGCCGGCAGCGATCCACGGTACACGCGACGAATTGCTGGCCCGGCTTGGGCAGGCACGATCTCTGGGGCTGCTGCCGTTTCCTGAGAAAAATGGCGCTGTGCTCTGGCCCAGGTACACGATATGTCAAGCGCTGGAAGCTTCTTCTCTTGCAAGTTACTGAAGAACTTCAACTTCGACTGCTAGTGCGAGGAAGATCCGGTTATCAAGCTCATCGGTGGTGGCCTGCTACCGCCGCATCCTCCGCCGCATAATCGAACTGCGCCAGGAATGCGACCTCCGGCGGATTTTCTCGCTCCCAGCGTATTGTCTGTCGGATCGCTTCCTCAATTGCTATCGGCTCTTCGTAACCGAGTTCGTGGCGGATACGCGCCGAATCCGCTGTCCAATGTTGCGCGGCATTGCCGGGCTTTAGCAAGTGGCGTGGCGTGCGCTCCACCGGCAGGACAACGAACTCCCCTTTCCATTGCATCTCGCTGGCGATTTTCCGCGCCCATTCCAGTTCGCTGAATGATGGTTCCTCGCACACGTTATAGATACGTCGCGCTGCGCGATCATCTGTGGCAGCCAGCGCAATGGCCCCGGCCACGTTCTCCACATAGCCCCGTGGCGAGTGCCAGTCGGCCATCGCCTCAGGAAAAATGATGTGGTGCCGTCCGTCGACGATGCGCTTCACCACCGGATAAAAACGATGCAGGGGATCGCCGGGTCCATACACCATGGGCAACCGGAGCACCGTGCCGGGAAGCTCACGGTTATTCATCACTATGCGCTCCGCCGGGATCTTGTCGTAATCGTCCGTGACCCAAGGGAAAATCTTGCGCAGGACCTGCACGCTCTCTGGCGGGTAGGGATGCAGACTGCGCCGCAGCTCCGACTCTTCCGTGAGCGGCACCTCCTGCAGCGGACCACTTTCTGTGCCCTGCGAAACGGCTACCGCGCGATACACGTCGATGCTGCTCAGCATGACTACGCGTCGCGTCGCGCCACGGAAGATGTTCATCAGCTCTTCCGCCTGCGGACCCGAACTGATGACAAGGTCAATCACCACATCGGGAGCGAAGCGCTTCAGTTCCTGAGCGCTGGCGTTGAGTTGGTTACGGTCGCCCCGAATCTCGTCCACGCCAGCGGGCGCGGGCGTCGTGCCGCGATGAAACACGCCCAGCGCGTGACCTTGCTGCTTCAGTGCGGCCACAACGAACCGACCGATGAAGCCATTCCCGCCAATGAGAAGGATGCGCATAGGACGGTCAACTGGTCACAGGAAAACGATCCTGTACCAGCATATTCTCTTGTCTCCACAACCCAAGCTGATAAAAATCCGCAGTGCCCCATAGCTGCAGTGTGCATAAGCTGCCCATTGCTCTGTTCTCAGCAACCTTTCAAAGTGGCCAACTCGGTGAAGATCGCTCGCTCTCCGCACACGAATAACCACAGCTCCTCCGCAGAATTCCACTCCTTCGCCACCAACGGCCGGTAACCCGCCCGTTTTTCGTTTGCACACTTCCATCCTCTGGAGTCCCGCCGTGGATAACTATTACGAATATCTTCGAACTTTCTCGCAGGAACTCGGGGCACGCATCGTCGAGATGTATCCCCCGTTGCAAGGGCCAAACGATCCTCTGCCTCCAGCGCTTAAGACGCTCTTGCGGCAGCCGCTTCCGGCTCAGGCCCTGACCATCTCTGGAGTCTCCAAGCATCTAAAGACCGCGCGATCCGCGATCATCGTCGGAGAGTGTGGAACCGGCAAAACGCTGATGTCTGTTGCGGTAGCCCACGCGGTTGCCCATACCCATTCCGAAGGACGGCCGTACACGGCCGTCGGCATGTGCCCGCCACATCTCGTGTTCAAGTGGGCGCGCGAAGTTCTGGATACGATTCCGCGAGCCAGGACCTTCATCATCTACGATCTCCGCAATGGCGGCGATCCGACACGTCCACATGGCGTCGTCGAAGTAAAGCAGCGTCATGGTCAGATTGTTCATAAAGGTCTAAAGACGACACTCTTCGAGTTGCGAACCATGGGACGGGCTGAGTGGAAGAGACTTTGTCCGGGCCCTGCGTACTTCATCGTAAGCAGGGAGACGGGCAAGCTTAGCTACCACTGGAAGCATGCTTACAGGGTTGCCCAATCCGGTCGTGAAAAAGGGGCTGTCACCAATCCCGATACTGGCTGCGGAATTCCTCGGTCAGAGGGCGGATATCTCAGCCGTGTGGACTTCGCGGAGAAGAAGATCTTCGAGCATTTCACACGTGGGAAGGATGGGACTGATGGCTTTTCTGCGATGTGGCAGGCCGATCGGGAGAAGATTCAGCGTATGGCCCCACTCGGGTACATCGGCCGCTACATGAAGGGCTGGTGGGACTACGCCATCGCCGATGAACTGCACCAACTGGCACAAGAGACTGCTCAGGGCAACAACCTCGGTGTACTCTATCGCTGCTCTCGAAAGCTGATCGGGCTCACTGGCACCCTCATGGGAGGCTACGCCGACGACCTCTTCAATCTCTTCTATCGGATGAAGCCCCGGCAGATGGTGGCCGAAGGCTTCGCGGCAGGCGGCTCGGGAAGACGGGACTTTGCCGAACGCTATGGCGTGCTCGAATCCATCGAGAAGATCCCAGATGCTGACAACGCGTGCACCCGAGCTCAGAAGACGACAGTGCGACAGGTGCGGAAGCCCGGCGCCTCACCGCTACTCTTCGGCAAGTTCCTCATGGCGTCGACGGCCTTTGTGACGCTCGAGGACATAGCCGCGTACCTCCCCTCTTACGAAGAGAGCGTCGTCGAGGTGGAGATGGATGTAGACCTCGGTGAGGCGTATGCAGGAATCGAACAAGACATACGCGAAGCGGTCAAGAAGAACCGCGGAAACCGAAGTCTGATGAGCCTCATGATGCACCGCCTGCTTCTTTACCCCGACCATCCGTTTGGTATCGGAGAGATCTGGGGCAAGCGGTTCAACCCAACAATCGGGGGGGATGAGCCTTTTCTGGTGACCACGGCACCGGATCTTCGCGAAGACTTCGTGTACGCCAAAGAGCGCAAGCTCATCGAGGACATCCGCGGAGAGCTACGACAAGGGAGGCGTTGCCAGGTCTATGCGACATGTACAGGGAAGCACGATGTTGCCGCTCGCCTGGAGACAGTGCTTCGTCAGGCCGGGCTGCGCGTCGCTGTACTACGGCCAACAGTACCGACGCTCAAGCGAGAGCTTTGGTACGAGAAGCAGCTCAAAGACGGCGTCGAAGTCGTGGTTTGTCATCCGAAGCTGGTGGAGACAGGCCTGGATCTTCTCGCGTTCCCGACGATCTACTTCTATGAGA
>JAUTWX010000526.1 GCA_030838385.1 Acidobacteriaceae bacterium | reverse complement strand
CAAATACAGTTTGGTCAAAGGCGCGGCGCGCCGGGCGCGGCAGTTGCAATCGGGCGCCTCGCCGCTGATCGTCGCCAAGTCGATGAAGGCTTGCCGCGTGGCGCAGGATGAAATCAAGCAGGGACATGTGAAGTTCGTTTTGCCGGAGCGCGTGGTGGAGCCGGTGCTTGATCTTCCGGTGCACTAACTAGCGATACCATAGAGCCATGGCAGGAGAAGCAGAGCAACAGCTGCGGGCTTACGTGGACTACCTTCGGGATATCGGCGTCCATGACTTTTATCGTCGGGGCGAGCCGGTGCACGCCGAGATAAGTCCGACGCCGCCAACGGCAGTTGAAGCTGCTGGGGTGGTTGAGGAGTTGGAAGCGGCTCCCGTTCCGAGCAGACCTGCTTTTCTGGAGCCTCCGATTGCGACGCTGGTGAGTTTCGATGATCTTGCGCCTTTGCCGGAGAGCCGGGTAACTCCTGAGCACAAGGCAGAGGCTCTGGCGGCGATTAAGGAAGACATTGGCGACTGTACACGTTGTCCGCTTGCTTACGCGGGGCGGCGCACGATTGTGTTCGGCGATGGCGATGCCAATGCGCGGTTGATGTTTGTCGGCGAAGGGCCGGGCGCGGATGAGGATACCTCAGGCATTCCGTTTGTCGGCAAGGCAGGGCAGCTGCTGAACAATATGATCCAGGCGATGGGGCTGAAGCGCGAGCAGGTGTACATCGCCAATGTTGTGAAGTGCAGGCCGCCGGCGAACCGTGTTCCAGAGCCGGTGGAGGCGAACACGTGCGACCAGTTTCTGCTGCAGCAGATCGATGTGGTGCAGCCGCAGGTGGTGGTGGCGCTGGGTGCGACCGCGGCAATGTATCTGCTGGGAGTGAAACAGTCTCTGAGCGCGCTACGGGGCCGGTGGCATCGCTGTCGCGGGGCGAAGCTGGTGGTAACGTATCACCCGGCGTTTCTCCTGCGCGACCCGCGGATGAAGAGCGAGGCCTGGAAGGACCTGCAGATGGTGATGGGCGAGATGGGATTGAAGGCTCCGGCGAAGGGTTAGATTTGTTCCTCCTGAGCACGCTCTGCGTTAGGCTTGGGGACGAGTTGAGACCATGGATGCCTCCACGAATGCCGCTATGATTCGCGACACGGATGTCCTCATCGTTGGCGCAGGGCCGACGGGTCTTGTGTTGGCCTTGTGGCTGACGCGCCTTGGCGTGCGGGTGAGGATCATCGACAAGACGTACGAACCGGGAACGACATCGCGCGCGCTAGCCGTGCAGGCGCGGACGCTTGAGCTGTACAGCCAGCTCGGCATTGCTGATCTGGTCGTCGAGCGTGGACGGAAGGTAAACGCCGCAAATTTTTGGGTGGCGGGGCGAAAGGCAGCGCATGTCGTCTTCGGCGATATGGGCGTGGGACTCAGCCCGATTCCTTATCCGCTGATCTTTCCCCAGGACGAGCATGAGCATCTGCTGATCGAGCGACTGGCTGAAGCTGGCGTCGAGGTCGAGCGCCAGACAGAGTTCCTCGGTTTCGAGAATGCGGATGGCCGCGTGCTTGCGCAGATACAAACGCGCGAGGGAACCGTGGAAACGTGCACGGCGGCCTACATTGCCGGTTGCGATGGGGCGCGTTCCACCGTGCGCGAAGTGATCGGGATTGGGTTCCCAGGTGGAACCTACGAGCACCTTTTCTACGTCGCCGACGTTGAGGCGAGCGGGCAGGCTCTGAACGGCGAGTTGCATGTGGCGCTCGACCGGACCGATTTTCTCGTCATCTTCCCATTGAAAGGCGAGGGCCGTGCGCGTCTCATCGGCACAGTACGCGATGAGGTTGGACAGAGGCGAGAGGACCTGTCGTGGATCGACGTCAGCAAGCGCGTGATCGAGTGGATCAGGATTGACGTCAAATGCGTGAACTGGTTTTCTACCTATCGCGTGCACCATCGCGTGGCCGATCATTTTCGCAAGGATTGCGCGTTCCTGCTTGGGGACGCGGCCCACATCCACAGCCCCGTCGGTGGACAGGGCATGAACACCGGCATCGGCGATGCGGTCAACCTCGCGTGGAAGCTCGCTGCGGTGCTGCATGGGCGGGCGAAACCGTCGCTGCTTGATAGTTATGAGCCGGAACGCATCGCCTTCGCAAGGCGGCTGGTCGCAACGACCGATCGGGCCTTCACGGGCGTGACGAGCTCGGGAGCGATTGCACGGCTGATGCGATTGCGAATCGCTCCGCTTCTGGCGCCGCTGATCTTCGCGTTTCCGACGATGCGGCGGTTTATGTTTCGCACCGTATCGCAGACGGCGGTGAACTACCGTGGAAGCAGTTTGAGCGAGGGGCGCGCGGGAGCGGTTTACGGCGGTGATCGATTGCCCTGGGTGAAGATGGATTGGAGCGATGACTACAGGGACAACTTCGCGCCGCTGATCTCGCTCGACTGGCAGATCCACGTGTACGGCGGAGCGATGCCACAGATGCGAGCACTGTGCCACGAGCGAAGGCTGCCGCTGCACGTTTTTCCGTGGCGTCCGGAGATGAAGCGAGCGGGCCTGCGACGCAATGCCGCTTATCTCGTGCGACCCGATGGTTATGTGGCGCTGGCGGATGCGGCAGGCAGCGCGGCGGCCGTTGCGTCGTACTTCGATGCGCGCCAGCTTACCCCCGCAACGTAATTCTCAATGCGACGTGCGCTCTCGGGGTCCATTCATGGCGGTGTGATGCGGACCGTGTTGGCGCGGCATGAGCGGATAGGGCCGCAGGGTGTGGGCTGGGCGTTCTTGTTGAGACAGACTTCGATTGCGGTGAGATAGTTGTTGCCGCAGGAGAGGGCGAAGCTTGATCGGGGGATAGACGGGTTAGCTGCGGCGAAGAGGTCAAGAATTTGGCCGGGGGGCATCGAGATCTGATGGTCGAGATGGGAGAGCTCGGGTGGAATGGCCACGGAGCGGAAGGCG
This sequence comes from Acidobacteriaceae bacterium, assembly GCA_030838385.1. Lineage (GTDB taxonomy): Bacteria > Acidobacteriota > Terriglobia > Terriglobales > Acidobacteriaceae > KBS-83. Next base: position 501 of record JAUTWX010000526.1, on the reverse strand, counting down.
GTGCGGGCTAGCGTGAAGAAGGCGTCGGGTGAGAGGCCGGAGCAGGTGCCGTGCGTGCGCCACTCGTGCACGAGGAGGCCGAGATCGGGGTAGATGTCGCTGTAGGCGGCGGGATTGCGTGGGCCGGACTGGGTTGAACAGTTTTCGGGGTAGGTGCCACTGTTGCTCTGGGGCCAGAGGCCGTGGAGGACGAATGTAGAGTGCTGGGTGCACTCGATCGCGTTGGGGTGCGAGTGGCAGAACTCGGGCGACCAGGAGAGGTTGAGGAGGTAGTAGTCGAAGGGCCGGGCGGTGCTCGTTGGTGTGGCGAATGCCGCTGCGCGTGGGCGAGGAGTGGGCTCGGGCGTAGGCTTTGGAGATGGGTTGCAGGCTGTGAGGAGGAGAAGAAAGATGAGGTGGGGGGGCTCGATTTTCTTCTTCATGGTGGGAGAAGAATAGCGTTTGTGTTCAAAGGATGCCAGCGAGTATTCGATTCGCTGGTGTCACCGCAAGAACGTACTT
>JAUTWX010000510.1 GCA_030838385.1 Acidobacteriaceae bacterium | reverse complement strand
GCAGGCGGCCTGGCGCGCACGATGGACTTCGAAGGCGGCGATGTGGGATACATCGACATCTCGATGCCGCACTATATCGAAAACACGGGGGATGAGGACCTGGTGTTTATCGAGGTCTTCCCGACGCCGTTCTACGAGGATATTTCGCTGGCGGAGTGGCTGGCGCATACGCCTTCGCGGCTGGTGGATGAGCACATCCGGGTTGGCGAGGACTTTCTGGCGAAGATTCAGAAGAAGGAGATGGTGATTACGCCGGAGTAGGCCTTTCTGGATCGGGATCCGGACAGTGGGGTACGCTTAACTTTGTGCGTCCTCATCTTGCTACGTTGCTTGACGACTTTCGACGCTTCGGCGACGAGACGGCGGTCGTCCGGTATGTTGGCGTTCGGCGCAGGGTTTCAAGCTATGCAGAGATTGCGCGGTTGGCTGGGCGTTTTGCGGCGCTGCTGGTTGGGCGAGGCATTGGGCTCGGCGACCGCGTTGTGTTGTGGGGGGAGAATGGCGCGGAGTGGGTAGCCGCGTTTTATGGGTGCATGCTGCGTGGCGTAATCGCGGTTCCGCTGGATGCCTACGGGACGGCGGAGTTTGCTGCGCGGGTGGCGGCCGATGTGCGGCCATCACTGGTGGTCGGGGATGCGGAGCTTCTGCTGACGCTTGAGGGTGAGTGGCCTAAGGTCTGCTTTGAGGATTGGGTGGCTACGCTTCCCATTGAGGAAGCCGGTCCGGTCGCGGAGCTTTCGCACGATACGCCGCTGCAGATTCTGTTCACGTCGGGCACGACGGGGGAGCCGAAGGGCATCGTTCATACGCATGGGAATGTTCTGGCGAGCGTGGAGCCGATCGCGGATGCCGCGCGTGGATACATGCGATTCGAACGGGTGGTTCATCCGCTGCGTTTTCTCCACACGCTGCCGTTGAGCCACGTCTTCGGGCAGACGATGGGGCTGTGGATTCCGCCGATTCTTGCTGCGGAGGTTCACTTCGAGAGCCGTCTGTCAGCGGCGCGGCTCATCGAGACGATACGACGGGAGCGTATCTCGGTGCTGGCCGGCGTGCCACGGGTGCTGGCGATGCTGAAGAGTTATCTGGAGGGGGAGTATCCCGATCTGCCCGCGCGGCTCACTGCAGCGCAGGGGATCTCGGCAATTAAGCGGTGGTGGCGTTTTCGCGATATTCACGCTGCGTTTGGGCTCAAGTTCTGGGCGTTCATCACTGGCGGCGGTGCGCTGCCTGCCGCGGTGGAGCAGTTCTGGAATGGCCTGGGCTTTGTGCTGGTGCAGGGGTACGGCATGTCGGAGACGGCTGCGCTGATTACGCTGAACCATCCGTTTCACGTGGCCAAGGGAACGATGGGCAAGCCGCTGCCCGGCCGCGAGGTGAAGGTGCAGCCTGATGGCGAGGTGTTGGTGCGCGGCGCGATGATCTCGGCTGCGTCGTGGAGCGGTGGCTCGCTGCATCGGCGCGCGGAAGAGTGGCTGGCGACTGGTGATCTGGCGGAGACTCAGGTCACGGGGGAGCTGCGCTTCCTTGGCCGCAAAAGCGAAACGATTGTTACCGGCGCTGGGGTGAATGTCCATCCGGAGGATCTCGAGGCGGCGCTTGAACAGGAGCCGGAGGTGGCGGCGTGCGCGGTTGTGCCGGCTGAGACGGCTCTTGGTCCGGAGGCCTGTGCTGTGCTCGTCTTGCGCGGGTCGCCTGAGCGAGCGGGCGCAGTGCTGCAAAATGCGAACGCGCGGTTGGCTGAGTTTCAGCGTATTCGCCGTTGGGCGATTTGGCCGGAGCCGGATCTTCCGCGCACCTCGACCGGCAAGGTGAAACGTGCTGTTGTCACTGCGTGGCTGGCCAGCCAGGAAGAGAAAGCTGGAAGGGCGGCGTCGGCTTCAGGTACAGATTGGCTACTGGCGCTTATCACTCACGTTACCGGTGAAGGTTTGCCGGGCGATCAAGAGGGTCGCAATTCGAACGATCTTCGCCTGTCGGAAGATCTGCGACTCGACAGCCTGGGCCGCGTGCAGTTGCTGGATGCGCTTGAGGAGCGGCTCGGTGTTGCGGTCGATCAGGAGGAGTATGCGCGGGTGGAGACTCTGGGTGAACTGCGGCATGTTGTGACTGATCGCGGCAACACGGACGTTGGGGTCAGCCGGCGCCTCGTGGAGTCGGGCGGCGGGCATGGTTCCGCTGATTCGAATTTCGCGGGAGGTACGCGAGAGTTCGAGACGCAGCAAGAAGCTGAGAGCCGGCATGTGCCAGCGGACAGATCGGGGCCGGTTCACGCGCGCTATGTCTACCCTCACTGGCCGTGGTTGTGGCCTGTACGCTGGGTTCGGGCTGCTTTTGTGGAGTGCGTGATGCGTCCGCTGGTGTGGTTGCTGGCAGCTCCGCGGGTCGTCCGAACGAACCCGGGGCAGGCACTGGCAGGGAACGACCCCATGCTGATCATCGCCAACCATGTGACCGCATACGATGAGCCGCTGCTGCTTTACGCGTTGCCGCGGGCTATACGCAACCGTATTGCGGCGGCCATGTCCGGCGAGATGCTCGAGGATATTCGCCACGCCCGCAACGTGGAACTGGGATGGCTCGCGCCGCTCGGGCCGATGGTGTGGCTTCTGCTTACGGCGCTCTTCAATGCGTTTCCACTGCCTCGGCAGCGGGGTTTTCAGCGCAGCTTCGCGCACGCCGGCGAGGCGCTGGATCATGGCTTCCATGTTGTCGTGTTTCCCGAGGGGAGACGTTCAGCAGAGGGCGCTCTGGCGAATTTCCGGCCCGGGATCGGGTTGCTGGTCAAGCAATCTTCCGCTGCCGTGTTGCCGATGGCGCTGCGTGGTATGGGTGATCTGAAGAGGGGGAAACGCAGATGGTTTCGGTCGGGAACGCTCGAAGTGGTGGTTGGGCAACCGATACGCTTCGCCGCGAGCGAGAGTGAAGCCGCCATTACTGCGCGGCTGCACTCTGAGGT
>JAUTWX010000522.1 GCA_030838385.1 Acidobacteriaceae bacterium | reverse complement strand
AGGTCCAGTTCACGGCCACGCTCGCGAATGGTCAGCCCGCCACCAACGTCAACTGGGTGGTCAGCAGCGGCAACAACGACACCACCACTTTCGGCAACGGCTCCTTCACCAGCACGAGCTCCGGCCTTTACTATCCGCCCGGCGCGCTCTCCAGGGACTCGGTTCAGGTTCAGGTCCAGGCCAATCTAACCAACAACATCTACCAGACCGCCACGGCCGTCGTGACCGTGACTCCCGGCTTCATCCAGACGGTCACGCCGGAGAACGCGACCCTCTCTACCGGCGCCACCGTTCCCCTCAGCGCCGCTATCGCCGAAGTGGGCGGAGGCTCCATCAACTGGTCCCTCTCGACCGCGGCCACGGGCGGCTCCAGCCCCGGTTCCGCAGGCGGCTCCATCAGCGGCACCAGTTGCCAGAAGAGCGGCAGCATCACCTCGTCGAATCCCTTCTATACCTCATGCTCCGCTACCTACACTGCGCCCGCCGCGGTGCCCTCGCAGGCCATCTACGCTATCGGTACGGTAGCTGCCAACTCGGCGACCACCAGCTTTTCCAAGCTGCTGCTGAACGGCTCCGGACTCAACACCTCGCCGCTCGATAACCAGGCCGCCGAGACCTCCGCGGTCCAGATGGGCACCTCCGGCGGCAACAACAACGACGTCGATACCGACTCCAACGGCAACATCATCGATTGTGCCAGCGGCACGCTCGGCGCGCTGGTGAAGGATCAGGCCAGCAACCTCTACCTCCTCAGCAACAACCACGTGCTGGCCGAGGCCGATCAGGCCGCAGTGGGCACTACCATCATCCAGCCCGGCCTGGTGGACACCGGCTGCACGCAGCTCGCCACCGGCGTCACAGGCATCAGCGCCATCGGCACCCTGCAATCCTGGGTGCCTTTGATCGACAACTCCGCCAACGTGGACGCCGCGCTGGCAGCAACTACTTCGACCAGTGTGGACGCCTCGGGTTCGATCATCGCGTTGGGCGCATCGGGCGGCGGCAGCAACCAGATCGCCGCTGCCGCCCCGGTCGCCGGTACCGGCGAGGTACTCAGCGCCGCTAACGTCAACAACATCCACGTGGCCAAGAGCGGGCGCACCACCGGACTGACCTGCACGACGGTGGACGCGATCGACTCCAGCGTGAAGGTCTCGTACTACAAGGACGCCGCCGGGACGCAGTTCTACGTCTCGAAGACCTACACCAACCAGATCGGCATGCCCGGCAACTACTTTTCCGACGCAGGCGACTCTGGCTCACTGGTTGTTGACACGGCCAACGCACAGGCGGTCGGCCTCTTCTACGCCGGCTCCATCGGAACATCGACCCAGCCCGGTGAAAGCTTCGCGCAGCCCATCGGCGAGGTCCTCACCGATCTGTCACAATTCAGCCAGGCGCCCTCCGGCACCACATTCACCATCGTTGGTGGCTCGCCCCATACGGTGAACTGCCTCAACTACGACTCAAACACCGCTACCGCCAGCGCGACTGTCTCTTCCGCTCAGATGACGGCGGCCCGGACCGCCGCCGCACAGCAGGGCGCCGCCATCGTCGACGCCTCCAAGGGCATCCTCGGCGTCGCCGCTGGCAAGAGTCTCGACCAGCCGGGACAGGCCGCCGTGCTCGTCTATGTCGATCAGAGCCGCACCGGCAGCGTTGCCGTCCCGCAGAACATCGCCGGGCTGCCGACGCGCATCATCCCAACCACCGCCAGTGCCGTCGCCAGCGGCACCGCTCCCACCACCTCGTCCATCACCCCGGGCATCCACCTGCCGCAGGCAATGCTCGAGGTCGCCAAGACTGTCCATAAGCAGAACGCCGCCCAGCTCATGAGCGATCCTGCCTTCTTCGGCGTCGGCGTCACTCAGAGCCAGGACAACCCCTCCGAAGCCGCGCTGATGATCTTCATCGACCGCACCCGCACCCCGCAGTCCAAGCCCGCCACCGTCGGCGGCCTGCGCGTGCGCTACCGCACCATGAACCCGATCAAGGTCAACTACAGCGCTGCGGCAGCGAAGTACTCCGGCACACCGAAGTAAAGGCGGCATCTTGCCATGTTCCTCGATTTCGTGGATAATAAATCTCGAAATCGAGGTAATCCATGGCAACTGCAGTGATTCCGCCGCCGGTTGCGGGCTACTCCTTCGATCATGCCCCCGATCTTGCCGATCCGGCAGAGCGCGCCCGCCTCAGCCGCAGCGCCATCCGGGTCTTCCTCAAAATTGCCGAGAAATGGCAGCTCACCGAAGCCCAGGCGCGCGGCCTGCTCAATGGAATCGCGTCCTCCACCTACCACGCCTGGAGGCGTGAGCCATCCGGCCGCAAGCTCGATCGAAAATTAGACCAGGACACCATGATGCGGATCTCCCTCATCATCGGCATCTATAAGGCGCTCCACATCTACTTTTCTGACCAGTGGGCAGATCGCTGGGTGACCCTCGGCAATCGCGGCACGCTCTTCGCCGGGTCCTCGCCCATCGAATACATGCTTCGCCAGGGCCAGCCGGGAATGCTCGAAGTGCGGCGCATGCTCGACAGTTGGCGCGGCGGCCGCTGAAGTTAGATTCATGACTCCGCCGCTCCGTGCCGTGCAGCGCAACGGCACCCATCGCCTGATCCCTTCCCGCTACAGCGAGCAAGGCACCGTCCTGGCAGCCGTCTGCGACGACGCCGCGATGCTTGCCGATGTGGCGCTGCTCGACGGCGCCACCAACGACCGCATTCAGGGCGAGCTGCTCGGTCTGCCCGGCATCAGCCCGTATGAGCTGGTCTACGGCATCCCCAACGCCCACATCGTCAACGCCGCCTTCACTCACGCGAGCCACACCGGTGGGCGTTTCAACACCGGCATCCGCGGCGCATGGTATGCCGCGCTCGAACAGAAGACCTCTCTGGCCGAGGTGGTCTATCACAAGGCCCGGCGGTTGGCAGCCATCGTTGTACCCGAGCTTCCCGGCCAGCGGCCGGACCGTGAAGTTTCCACCTGCGACGACTGGCTGGCCGACTTCCACGCCGATTTTCATGCGCTCGATCCGGCCCACGACTACGGGGAATGTCTGCAGCCGGAGCCGGTGCCCCTGTGCTACACCGTCTCACAGCAGCTCGCGCAATGGCTGCTCCACCAGGGCTCCCATGGCATTCTCTATCCCAGCGTGCGGCGTCCCGCCGGACATTGCCTGGTCTGCTTTCGTCCCGCGCTGGTCTACAACCCGCGACGCAGCGATCGCCTGAGAATCGAGTTCACGGCCATCGCCGACGGCTATCGCCACACCGCCACTCTGGTTGCGAAGTAGCCTGGTTCGGACCTCGTCATCTCGACCGGAGCGAAGTGGAGAGATCTGCTTTTCCCACCTGTTCGAACGGCGCGCGCCTGCTCTACGCCATCTGCGCCGAAGTTTGCGCCGGCACGACCGGCGTCACGCTCCGCTCTACCGTCTCCACCACATGCGGCTGCCCCACGCCATGGTCTGGGAAGAACAGCATGAACACTGTGCCTGGCACAGGATCGGCACCGTTGTTAACCGCCGTCGCCGAGCGGCTGCGCACCGCGATCCTGCCCTGGTGCTTGTCCATGATGTCCTGCGTCACCCAAAGCCCCAGCCCGGTTCCGGTGGCCAGCTTGGTGGTATAAAACGGCTCGAAGATCCGTTTGCGCACCTCACCGGACATGCCCGTCCCCGTATCCGCCACCACCACCCGCACGCCTGCCCGGCCATCCTTCCAGCAATGGGACCGCGCCGCGCGGATCACCAAGCGCCCGCCGCCATTCAGTGCGTCCAGCGCATTCGTGATCAGATTGGCGAAGACCTGTCGCAGCGCTCCAGAGAGGCAAAAAAGATCGATCTGCTCGCCATAACGCCGGGTCACCTCCACCCGCAGCGTATGGACGCGCCCGCTGTGCAGGGTCAGGATGGAGTCGAGAATCTCCCCCACGTTCGCCAGCGCGGGCGAGGTCGAGGGCCGGTAGAAGCGCAGCGTCTGCTGCGCGATCTCGGAGACCCGGGCCACCTCGTGCTGCGCCATCTCCGTGAAGCGCAACGCCTCACCATCGATCGACGGCTGGGTGCGCAGCAGGAACAGCAGGTTGGTCACAGCCTCCAGGGGGTTGTTGATCTCATGCGCGATCGACGCGGCCAGTTGTCCCGCCGCAGCCAGCTTCTCGGTGCGCCGCAGCGTGTCCTCGGAGCGCCGGCGCTCCGTCGTGTCGATCATCACCGCGCCCACCCAGCGCACCTCGTTTTGTCCGCTCTTCACCGGGTACAGGTTCACCAGCCAGCTTCGCGCGTCGCCCTTGGCATCGGTCACCTGCAGCTCAAAGGTGTCCACCTGCTGCGCCCCCTCAAAGATCGCCGCCAGCCGTGGTTCGAAGGTCTCCGCCTCCGCCGCGCCAAAGAGCTCGCCCGCGGTGTGACCCAGAAACTGGGTCAGCTCGATGGCCATGCCGGTAGCCAGAAAGCTGTTCACGCGGATGAACCGCCCCTTCCGATCGAGAAAGGCGAAACCGATGGGTGCGTGCGCCAACATGGAATCCAACAGCGCCAGCGTGTCGTTCAGGCCGGAGCGCTGCTCCTCCATCGACAGCACCAGCAGATTGAACGCCTGGGCCAGCTCTCCGGCTTCGTTGGTCTCCGCCACCTGCAGCGGAAATCCCTCCTTGCTCTCTGGATCGCGGACCAGCCGCCGCGTCGCATTCATCACAATGCGCAGCGGCCGCGTAATGGACCGCGCCAGCAGCGCCGAGGCCAGTAGGCAGCCGATCGCGCCCAGAAGCCCGGCGATGCCGGTGACGCGCACCAGCGCATCCACTTCCTCACGTTCCGCGCTGGGATTCTCGGCTACCCAGGCGTAACCCAGCAGCTCGCTCTCATTGCGGATGGGATACACCGCCTCGCGATTGCCCTCGTCGTTCTGAAAGATGGCCGCGCGCGCCAGCGAACGACCTGGAGGCGGCAGATGACCGCGCTCCGCGGCACTCAGCGGGCTGGACTCAATGTGGCCGCTGTTGGGTAGCAGCGGCGCCCCGTGCGGGTCGGTGAGCCGCACAAAATGGACCGAAGTGCTCGCTTCGAGCGACTGTGCCATCGGCACCAGCCGATGGGTCTCCTTGTCCACCACGGCGTCGGTAGCCATGGTCGCCAGCAGAATCACCTGCTGCTCGATACGTCGCTGGGCACGCCCGTGAATCTCGCGCAGCTCGGTGCGCAGGATCAATAACGAGAAGCAGATCGTGAACAATAGCTCCAGAAGGATGAAGCCGATCGTCAACTGGCTACGAATCGTGCGGTAACGGAACCAGGGCATCCGTTTCCTTTCCTTCCGGTGCGGGAGATAGAAGCATTTTGCCTGATGCTATGCGCTAGCGGAGATCGTCTCGGCGCGGCCTTTCCGTAAGGAAAGGCCACATAAGCTTCCGCTGACCGCTCTACACCTACAGCCAACATGCTTGAACGACACCTGTCTCTCGGAAAGAGAACGTGCGACACACCATAAAGACGCACGAACCTCTTCCCGAGGCCCAGTCCAAAGCACAGACAGTGTAAGGTGCTTTGGCTTTCAGTCTACAGGTGCAGTAGTCGGTTGCTCTTGAGGGTACCGTGCCGCCCCGGCGGGTGGAAAGCGGCTGCCGGTGGAGATATCGCTCCACCCTCATTCGTTCTGCAGGGCCGGCGCGGCGACATCTTCGAGCTTGGCGGCGATGTCCGCGGCGATCTGCCGTCCATGGAAGCGGCCATTCTCGATGAAAATCTCATTCGTTCGCGAGCCGGCGACAATGACGCCAGCTAGATAAATCCCGCGGACGTTGCTCTCTAGGCTCTCTGGGTCGCACTCCGGGCAGCGGTCCTTGTTGTCCATGCGTACGCCAAACGATGTCAGCAGATCGAAATCGGGGTGGTAACCGGTCAGCGCGAAGACGAAATCGTTGCGCAGCGTCTTCGGCCCCTTCGGCGTCTCCAGCTCCACGCTGTCCTCGCGGATTGCGCTCACCCGCGAATCGAAATACGCTTCCACCTCGCCCGCCTTGATGCGGTTCTCGATGTCGGGCAGAATCCAGTACTTCACATGGTGATGGATCCTCGGTCCGCGGTGCACCAGCGTCACCCGCGCACCGTGCCGCCACAGGTCCAGCGCCGCAATCGCCGCCGAGTTCTTTCCCCCGATCACCACCACGTCCATGTCGTAATAAGGGTGCGGCGCGTCGTAGTAGTGCATCACCTTGGGCAGCGCTTCGCCGGGAATCTTCAGGTAGTTCGGCAGATCGTAGTAGCCGGTCGCCACCACGATCTTGCGAGTCACATAACTCTGCTCGCGCTCAAAGCGGTCCTGCACCCGCACTCGAAACTCGCCGTCCGTCCCTTCCACGCGCAGCACCGTCTCATACTGCCGCACATCGAGCTGATAATGGTCGGCCACCTTGCGGTAGTACTCCAGCGCCTCATCGCGGTTCGGCTTCTGGTTGGGGCTGGCAAACGGAATGTCGCCGATCTCCAGCAGCTCCGGCGTGGTGAAGAAACTCATATTCGACGGATAGTGAAACAGCGAGTTGCACAGGCAGCCCTTGTCCACTAGCACGGTCCGCATGCCCCGCCGCTGCGTCTCGATCGCACACGCCAGCCCCGTCGGCCCCGCTCCGATCACCACCACATCGAAGCGCACCGCACTATGGCGTCGCGCCGCCGTCTGCTCCTCCATCTCGATCTTCTTCGCGCACATGCCTCTAGCTTACGAGATGTTTTGCAGTAATCTCGCCGCGCGACCACTGGAGAAATACATTGGGTTCCAGGTAGCCGAGAGTCCGCGAGCTGGCCAGATCTCTCACGCAGCCACTGTTTGCCGCTGCCGACGGTAACCGCGATTACACAAGTATTACCCTCCGGCGGGAGCCATCCGAGTCCCTCTCCATCTACCTGCGTACAAGG
>JAUTWX010000518.1 GCA_030838385.1 Acidobacteriaceae bacterium | reverse complement strand
CTTGCCCTGGTGCATATGCTGCTCGGGATGGGCACCCGAGCGGAGCGCAAACCCCGGTAATCACTCATCCATCCGTGGAACCTTACTGATTCGCTGGAATCGTGTGCGGTCGCGTGGGCACGGCGGTCCCACGCGGCAATGGGACCCGTTCGTGGGTTGCGCGATAGGAGCGATGGATGCCGCGGTGCCGTGTCTTCGTCGGATTCGCCTGCAACGAATGCTGGCTGACCGCAAGGCCTGCTGCTGCTGCGGCTGGCTGCTGTTTAGGACGAGGTACATGCACGGCTACCGGCGTAGGCACAGCGGCGGGATGGTGGCGATACGCGGTCATGCCGATGCCCCCGGCCACGATCACGGCAGAGGCCGTCGCCATGGCCCAGCGGTGGTGTCCTGCCGGAGCAATTGCGAGGCGGCGATACCAGGGCAACTGGGGTGCGGAGGCAATGCGTGCGAGTACCCGCTGCTCCAGGCCATCTCTTGGCTGGACGGCGCCGAGTGCCACAAGTGCTCCATCGATCTCCGGTGTGTAGTCGATGACTGAGGGACTCATGGCAGAACCCGACGGCTTCATGACCTCAATCCTTCCCTGCGCAGCTTTTCTGCTAGATCGCGGCGAGCGCGGAAGAGGCGGGAGCGCACCGAAGACTCCGTGATGCCGAGCACCGAGGCGATCTCCGCATTCGACAGCTCCTCGAGTGCAGAGAGCAGCAGCGCCTGACGCTCTTTGGCCGGCAATTCATCGATGAGCTTAAGCACGCGAGCATGCCGCTGCGCCCCGATGACAGCGTGGTCGGCGCGCATCTCCTTGGCAGGAAGGACGCGGGCCAGCTCGCTGATGTCTTCATTCTCCGGCCTGGTCTTCTGGCGGCGCTTGCGATCCAGCACCAGGTTCCAGGTGATGCGGATGAGCCAGACACGGGCGTCACGTATCTCGGGCAGACGGTCTCGATGGCGCAGCACGCGCAGAAACGTCTCCTGCACCATGTCTTCCGCCTCCGCGGTGTTGCGCGAGATGGAGAAGGCCACCCGGTAGAGCGTCCCCGAATATTCGTTGACCAGCGCGGTCAGCTCCGCTGCCCGGTCCGGCGTTGCCACAGCGGCACTCGTCGTCTCCGGCATCGGAAGCAGCCCGGTCAGATTTCCTTCGTAGCTACCCATGCGCTTGCTCTCACTGACGCGGGGCGGGGTCGTTTCGCTCACAGGAATCGTCCCAAATCGTGCGTCTGGCGAACCAGGCTGGGGAGGCGCACGGCTGCGCAGCATTTTCGGAGGCAGCGCGGAGGGAAGAGCGGCATGGGAGCCAGTTTAGTGCTGACCAGCCAGCTTCTGCGCGGCGATCTGGCCGGCGGCCGTTGCAGGGTCCTTGGCCTTGAGCAGAGCATAAATCTTGTTTGCCTCGGCCGGCTTGTTATTCGCCTCGTAGAGCTGAGCGAGCTGCAGTTGCGCCGTTGCCGCGGGGACCGTCACGGCCGGATGCTGGATCAGATCCTGATAGAACTTGATCGCGTCGGAGGTCTGGCCGTGCTGTGACAGCAGGTTGGCGAGGGCGAGACGGGCCAGTGAAGCGATGCCCGCATCGTGCAGGTCGGCGGCCTTGCGGAAATTTGCCTCCGCGCCGGCGGTGTCGCCCATCTCGGCCGCGGTCAGACCGGCAAAATACAACGCATTGTGTCCGGCCGTCGTCCGGCTATAGCTCTTTGCCACCCCTGCAAAGAGCGGGTTTGCAGCCCTGGCACGATCCGCGGCTGTGGGAAAGGTTCTGACGCCCGGCGGGGCTGGTTGCGTGGGGTCGGCAATGGGCGTGCTGTAGACGCTGGCTGCACCCCCGAAGGCATTGGAAGCTGCCTCAGAGCGCTGCTGGTACAGAATCGCGCCAGCGACTGCGAGGGCAATGACGACCAGCACAACGATCGAGATGCGGAGCGCCTTGCTGCGGTTCTCAGCGATCCAGTCCAGGCCGGCCTGGGTGGAGTGAATGAATACATCGTCTTTTTTCAGCGTGCTGCGGGTCTGGGCGTCCACGGAAATCCTTGCAGAAAGAGCTTAGGCGCGATAGCGCGTTGGCGGACAGGGCAGCCCGCGGCTCTCAGAAAGTTAATAAGCAAAGTGTAGCAGTGGCGCGTTTTGAGGGTCAAAGAGCGCAGTTCTGCAGGCACAAATAACCAAACGGGGCACGCGAGGGCGCCCCGTCGAGTCAACAGCGGGAAAGCTCAGGCGGCGCGTACCGGCATCTCAAGCTCGCCCCGCTCCACCTTCTCCTGGCAGGCGATGCAGAAGGGTGTCCAGGGGAGTGCCTCCAGCCGCTTGGCGCCGATGGTCTCACCGCAGTTCTGGCACTCGCCGAAGCTGCCGTCCTGGAGGCGTTCCAGTGCCTGCCGCACCAGCTGCATCTGCGCGTGACCGTTGGTTCCCTGCGAAAACAGAAACTCTTTTTGATAGGAGGCAACCGCCTGGTCGGCGACATCCTGGGTATCGTCTAACCCAGCATCCCGGCCCTGCTCAACGGCCGACTGCATGGAGCGCACAAGCAGCTCCTGCTGCTGACGCAACTTCTTTTCGTAGACACTGCGGGGGCTAGGGGCTTTGGGCACGTCTGATAACTCCTCTGAAATCGCTCGATAATCCGAAATGCAGACTATTGGACGCAGGGAAGGGCAGAAGATTTGCTATTTTTTTCCTCAATCTCGCAGATTTTTGTTGCCGGTGGTGAGAAGTCTGTGTATTGCGGTCCGGGCGGCTTGTCGATAGGCTGAAAGCACTATGTATGAGGAATTTGACGTCACCGACCGCTGGACGGGCGAGACCCTGCACTGCCTGTGGCGCGCCAATATCGTGGCCATCGCCACCCGCCACGCCGACGCGATCGATGCCCGGTTCGAGGTAAATGGACGTCCCGTGTGGATCGCGATGCCGGCGCAGGCATGGGTGGAATACAAGAAGCGGACCGGGAATGCGATCACAGACCGGCTCGCCGCGCAGATTGCCGGCCATTACCTGAAGCAGGCGATTGATGACGGCTACGACAACGGCCGCGAAATGTATGCCATGAGCATCGAGGAGGTGCTGGAGCATCTCGACGCGGTGATGCGCGAGGCGAAGCACACTGCAAACCTGCCCATGCTGCCGGTGATTCACGAAGCGATGGCTTAGAGCATTGTCACTGTCACGTGTTCAGGCGAGTTCGGCGCGCAGTGGCGCCCTTGCATAGACCTACAGTGAAAATGCTTTAGTGTTCGCTAGCTAACAATTACTCAGGGCAGGCACACATTCGGCAGAAACAGCAGGGCGAGCGTTCGGCGACCCACTCCGGACGGCTATTCGCGGGCGGACCTTCGAGCACGGGTCGGATTTCGAATTGCGCTTCGACGTTGTCACCCTGGCAAGTGGGGCAGCGTTTCATCCAGGCGATGGCCTCTTCTTTCGAGGCGACCTCCAGAATGTTGATGCCCGCGATGAGCTCGCTGGTCTCTGTGAAGGGGCCATCGACGGTGTGGGATTTGCCGCCCGCGATATGAAGCCGCGTGGCCGTCGCGCTGGGCTGCAGGCGCTCCACGGCGACGAGCACGCCGGCTTTGCGCATCTCGTCGTCATATCGCTGCATAGCGGCGACCAGCCCGGGATCGGGCGCGCCAGCCTTCTCCATCCACTTCTCGGACTTACGCAGAACTACGAATCGCAAGGGACTACCTCCTGCTCAGGCACCTATTTTCGCAGAGGCAGCAGGGCGAGCAAACGGGGTTCCCGCAGGTAAAGACCAGCCCACATCAGCACGCCGACATAGACCGGGAAGAGTATGTAGCCGAAGAGCGGATTGCCCACGCGCACCTGCACGGAGATAGCGCCGCCCAGGTAGCCGGTAAGCAGCACCGCACCTAAAACGGAGGTGGCGCGTATGACATACAGGAGCGTGCAGATAGCCAGCAGGATGCCGATGGCGGTCAATAGGCCGGGTTGAAATCCGAGCTGGGTCATCGACTGCATTACTTGCGGAGGGATCGGACGGATGAATTTGAAGACAATGTCCATAATGAGAAAGAGCACGGTCAGTGTGGAGAGAATGCGGCCGGTCAAGAGCCGCGACTTCGATGGCGCAGTGGTGTCGATGGATACAGGCGTCAAGTCTTCCTCGCAATGTGTTCACTTCGGTGGATGATACCGCGCTCCCCTGCAAGAGGAGCGCGGCAGTTGGATCAGGCAGTCCGCGTCTGCATCTCGGTGAAGCCTTCGGCCGCCTTCTGCACTTCGGCAGGGAAGTCGGTCATCTCCTGCACCTGGCGGATTTCGATGGTTTCGTTGGCTGAGGCGGGGCAGCGGGAGGCCCACTGGATCGCCTCTTCCTTCGACTTCACCTGGATCATCCAGAAGCCGCCCAGCACCTCCGTAGCTTCGGCGAAGGGGCCGTCCGTGACCTTCGGCTTGCCGCCGGCGAAGCTGACGCGCGCGCCCATGGAGGGCGGGTGCAGGCCTTCGAGCGCGAGCAACACGCCGGCTTTCTGGAGCTCTTCGTTGTACTTCATCATGGCCTCGACGGCCTTGGCATCCGGCATGGTGCCGGGTGTCGCCTGCTCGTACCCCTCGGGAATCATCAGCATCATGAAACGCATGGTTGGTCTCCTTAGAGCGTTTTCACTGTACCGTGTGCAGCCAAGTTCCACACGGCCAGTGGCGCTCCTGCATGTACCTGCAGTGAAAAAGCTTTAGCGTCCGGAATGAGTCGCGACGGCCGGTTCCCCAGCGCAGACTAGGGTCTGATCCATCAACGGCCGGATGGTGACCTGGCCGTCTCCGGCGACCTTCAGAAAGCTCTTGGACGATTCGATGGCGGCCTCTACTGAGGGCAGCTCGAAGAGCGCGAAGCCGCCGATGATCTCAGTGGATTCAATAAAAGGCCCATCGGTGACGGTGACCTTGCCAGTTGCCTGACTGACACGCGCGCCATCCTTGAGCGGCGTGAGGCCGCCGGTGGCGAGGAGCTCGCCGGACTTCACGGAAGCTTCGATGAGCCGGTTCATGTCATCCATGTATTCCTGGCTGGGAGGGCCCGCCGGACGAGATGACGAGGGCGTGTAGAACATGAGGAACTGCATCTTTGTCTCCTTGTAGCTGTGATGGGGCTTCCGGGCTTTGTCCAGGAAGCGCCTCTATACATACGTCGAACGGACTTTCCAGGAATCGACAGGCGCCTGATTCTTTTTTCGGAGATCGATTGCGTCCCGTCCGGCATTCTAGTGGGAGCCGGGCCGCGTTGTAAGGTCCGGTGGGCGGATTTGGCAAGCAGCGGTGACGAACGCCATCCCATGCGCTGCGAAATCCAGGGGTAGCGTCGAGGAATCCCGGGCGCAGGAAGCGCCGTCTGAGCAACGGAGCGGCATGGCGGGTGCGAAGACAACTCGGCGGGATGCGGGACCGGCACCGAACGACGTGCTGGATCTGTTTCATTCGGTGACGGCGGAGTGGTTTCGGGCGGTCTTCGACCGGCCGACTTCGCCGCAGGTACTGGGCTGGCCGCCGATCGCGCGGGGCGAGCACACGCTGATCCTGGCGCCGACGGGCACGGGTAAGACGCTGACGGCCTTTCTATGGTGCCTGAACCGGCTGATGTTGGAGCCGGTGCCGGAGGGCCCGGCGGCATGTCGCGTTATCTACATCAGTCCGCTGAAGGCGCTGGCCGTGGACGTGCAGCGGAACCTGCGCTCGCCGCTTGCGGGCATTGCAAACATGGCGCGGCGCGCGGGCGTGACGGTGCGTGAGCCGGGGATCGCGGTACGCACCGGCGACACACCGCAGAAGGAACGCGCGTTGTTTCGGCGGCATCCGGCAGAGATCCTGATCACGACGCCGGAGTCACTGTACCTGCTGCTTACCTCGGATGCGGCAGCGGGGCTGCGCGGGGTTGATACGGTGATCGTGGATGAAATTCATGCGCTGGTGCCAACCAAGCGCGGCGCGCATCTGGCACTGTCGCTGGAACGTTTGCAGGCGATTACGGAACGGCCCTTCCAGCGCATCGGGCTCTCGGCAACGCAGCGGCCGCTGGAGGAGGTGGCGCACTTTCTGGCGGGCGCGGAAGGCG
>JAUTWX010000493.1 GCA_030838385.1 Acidobacteriaceae bacterium | reverse complement strand
TTGCGATCTGCACTATCTATGGTGCAAGAAGATGCATTCGTGTGATCCAGTCTCTTTACAATAGGACGGGTGTATCCATTTGCTTCCACCTCTCGCAGGAGAAGAATGTCCTTGAAGCACAGGCTGGGAGCCTGGTTGATGCCGGGAGTGCTCCTGGCAGTGGCGTCGACCGGCCTGCACGCACAGGGCAACACCGCGCCATTCGATCTGAATGGGCCGCGCATCGACATGCGCGTGACCCGCGGCGGCAAGACATTGCCGATCGCCGAGGTGCCGAACCTGCAGCCGGGCGACAAGGTGTGGGTGCATCCGGAGCTGCCGCCGTCGCAGTCGGCGCACTACCTGCTGGTGGTGGCGTTCCTGCGCGGCTCCACCAATCCGCCACCCGAGGATTGGTTCCTGAAGGAAGAGACCTGGCAGAAGAAGGCATCGAACGAAGGCATCCACTTTACGGTGCCGGCGGACGCGCAGCAGACGCTGCTGTTTCTTGCGCCAGAGACAGGCGGTGACTTCAAGACACTGCGCAATGCCGTGCGCGGCCGTCCCGGCTCGTTCGTGCGCGCGTCGCAGGACCTGAACCAGGCCAGCCTGGACCGCTCGCGCGTACAGACTTATCTCAGCAGCGTGCGCGATATCTCGCAGACGAATCCGAGCGCGCTCGAGCCCACCTCCAAGCTGCTGGCGCGCAGCCTGACCCTGAAGGTGAAGCAGGATTGCTTCGAGCTGCCGGCGACCGAGCAGGAGCAATGCCTGACACAGAACAGCGAGGCGCTGGTGATGAACGACGGGCATGAGTCCATGGTGTCGGCGCTGACCAGCGGGCCAGGGAGCGATCTGGCGCAACAACTCTCGTATTCGCCCACGGCGGGCGCCGGGTACTACAGCGCGTATGTCGGCGCCGTGATTGACGTGGCAAAGCTGCTGGAAGGACTGCACACGGCGGAGTACCAGTACATCCCGGCGCTCACGTTTCCCAAAGAGGACGCGCTCGATCTGAAGCTGAACAATCCGCCGTCGTTCCACAATCCGAAGTCGGTAATTGTGGTGGCGCTGCCCGCGGTGGAGACGGCGCAACTGCCTCCGTTGCACGCGATCGATCCCAAGGATGTGGCCTGCCTGCAGGGGCCGAGCGTGGTGCTGCCGGTGGAAGGCGCGCCGCTGGTGTACTCGACCAGCCTGGCGCATAGTCTCGCATTGCACGTGGAGGGCAAGTCGGGACGAGGGATCGATCTGCCGGTGCGCGCGGTGGCGGCCAAGGGCGGGCTGGTGGTGGATGCCTCGGCCGTTCCGGACGCGAAGCTGGAACCGCATGTGGTGGGCAAGATTGTGGGCATGTGGGGCTTTGACCGGCTGGATGGGCCGTCGTTCAACCTGAATGTGCCGCATCCGACGACGTGGAGGCTGGACAAGGCGGACGCCAACTCCCTGGTGGTGGGCCGCGAGGACGTTGTACGACTGCACGGCAACGGCGCGGCATGTGTGGCGGAGATTCAACTGCGCGATTCGACCGGCAAGGAGACCAAGGCCGACTTCAAGATGGTGAAGCCGGACGAGCTGGAAGTGAAAGTACCGATGACCAGCGCGGGGACCGGCGATGCCGGCCTGCTGGTGCGCCAGCGCGGACTGGAGTCGCCGGACCAGGTGGCGATCCAGGCCTATGCGCAGGCGGGACACCTGGATGCACTGCAATTCCATGCGGGAGACAGCACCGCATCGCTGGTGGGCACCCGGCTGGATGAAGTGGCGTCCGTGGAATTGAAGGATGTGCAGTTCAAGCCGGGAGAGCTGACGCACTCCGGCGACAAGGACACGCTGACGCTGAAGGCCGCCGATGCCAAGGCTGCAGCGGCGCTGCCCGCGAGCCTGCGCGCGACGGCGCATGTGCTGCTGAAAGACGGCCGCGCGATGGAGTTGGAGAACACCGTGAGCGAGCACCGGCCGCATGTGATGCTGGCCAGCAAGAGCGTGGACGCCGCGCCGGATGCGAGCAACCTGGTGCACCTGGTGGATCCGAATGAGCTACCGGTGGGCGGCAGGGTCAGCTTCGTGCTGAAGACGGTGGCGTTGCCGGGATTTACACGCGGGGACAAGGTAGAGGTGCAGTCCGACGATCAGACGCTGCATACGACGCTCGGAGTGAGCGACGGCAGCCTGGTGCTGCAGGACAACAGCACGATGCTGGGCAGCTTCGATCCGCTGAAGAGCTTTGGACCATCCGCATTCGGCAAGCTGCAACTGCGCGCCATCGATGCCACCGGCGCTCCGGGCGACTGGATTCCGCTGGGGAGGCTGGTGCGCGTGCCGGTGATCGCATCCGTGAAGTGCGCACGCGCGACGCACGCGGCAGCAGCAGCAGCAGCCGCGGCCGCGACACGTGCTGCAGATGCGGGCGATGCGCCCGCAACCACTGCCGGCAGCGGGCCGCCGCCGCCGATCAGCAATGCGAGCACGACGGATACGGCCACGCCGCCGGCCAACGATCCGAATGTGCAGTGCACCCTGAACGGCACTTCGCTGTTTCTGATCGATTCCATTTCGTCCGATCCGCAGTTTACGCATAGCGTGTCGGTGCCGGACGGCTATACCAACCCGACACTGGCGGTGCCGCGCCCCAGCAGCGGAGAGCTGTATCTGCACCTGCGCGACGACCCGACGATTGCGAACACGATCACGGTGCCGCCGGGGGCCGCGACACTGAGCAGGAACAGCGCTGCCGGCGCGCCGCTTACAGCGGCAGGGGCTCATCCGCACGCGGATGGCGACGACCGCTAGTACAGTCAGCTAGTCGGTGAGGGCTTGAGGCTGCGGTGCCGGCTTTGGTGGTATCCCACTTCCGCGTTGCGGAAATGGTGCACCCAGTTTCGGTGGCAACACTCGTCGATGTGAGTTAGCCCGTTACTCAGGAGCGGACCAGATGGGATGAATCGGCTGTGTTGGTGTCAAAGCTCTTCACCAACGGGCCGGCAGGAACTCTATACGCTGCGCAGGAAAGCGAGGAGGTGCCGGAAGTAGACGGCCTGATCGTCCCAGAGGGCCATGTGACTGCCGTTGGGGCAGATGGCAGAGGCCGCATTCGCCATCAGCGTCGCCATTTTACGCATGTCGGCAGGGTCCATCTCGTCATGATTCGAACCGATGGTGAGCGTCTGCACTTTAATTTCATTCAGGCGGTCCCAGCGCTCCCAGTCCTTGAGATTGCCAGTCACCTCGAACTCGCTCTTGCCCTGCATCTGGTTGTAGATCTTCTCATTGCCAAGGCGGAACGCACGGGTCACAGGCTCAGGCCAGGGTTTCAGACGACAGATCATCTGCGGATACAGATCCTCCATGACGATTCGTGTGTAAGCAGGATTTTCGTATTCCTTCGCGGCCTCCAGCGCGTTGAACCGCACCAGTGTTTCAGGTGAGAGCAGTTGCGCTTTCAGCGCGGCCGTTCGCTTGAGATAAGACTGAGTGCCTGCTGTCATGTTGGAGATCACCAGGCCGCGCAGATGCTGTTGATAATTCAATGCGTACTCCATCGCCAGGATGCCGCCCCACGAGTGGC
>JAUTWX010000504.1 GCA_030838385.1 Acidobacteriaceae bacterium | reverse complement strand
ACTGCGTGTAGTGTGTAGGTTGATGCTTTGCGGACGTGCGCACGGTTTTTGGAAGTACAACCTTATGACTTGGAGTTATGCCTGATGAGGATGTTTCGGAAGATTGGATTGCTTCTTCCGCTCGGTTTCCTTGCTTTCGCCGGTGGCACGGTGAGGAGCAGCGCGCAACAACAGGATTCGGTTTCAGTGATTCCCGAGCCTGCACACGTTTCGCGGGGTAAGGGAACGCTCGATCTTCATCATGGACTTGGCTTCGATAAATCGGTTGCCGATGCCGACGCCGTGGGTGTGGCGCGTTATCTCCAGGGGTTGCTGGCGACCACTGGTAATCGTGGCTTGATGAAGTTCTCGAGCGAGACGACCAAGGGGGTTCCGCAACTGCGGTTTGCGCACCGCGCTGTTCATGTGCCCGCGGCCGGTGGCGAAGACGAGAGTTACTCGCTGGAGGTTGGAACTGACGGCATTGTGATCGCGGCCAGCAGCCGGGCCGGTTACCTGTATGCAGCGATCAGTCTTTGGCAGATGCTTGCTCATAATAACGGTGAGGTAGCCGCGTGGCGTATTGAGGATGAGCCGCGTTTCCGCTGGCGTGGGATCATGCTTGATTCAGCGCGCCATATGCAGAGCGAGAGGTTCATTCTGCAACTGCTGGACTATATGGCTGAGCACAAACTGAATCGCTTTCACTGGCACCTGACGGATGATCAGGGCTGGCGCATCGAGATCAAGCGATATCCGCGCCTGACTGCGGTGGGTGGCTATCGCCCGCAGACGATGCCTCCGTATCAGCCGGGCTCGATTGCTCCGACGGGACCCTACGGGGGCTTCTACACGCAGGAGCAGATCCGGCGAATCGTTGCCTACGCTCGGGAGCGCAATATTACGGTTGTGCCCGAGATTGAGATGCCGGGGCATGCGACAGCTCCGCTGGTCGCTTATCCCGAATATGGCAGCGCAGCAAAGCCTCTGACCAGCATGCCTGTGGGATGGGGAATCTATCCGAATCTGTACAACCCGAAGGACGCCACGTTTACTTTCCTCGAAGACATCCTTACGGAGGTGATGGACCTGTTTCCGAGTGAATACATCCATGTAGGTGGCGACGAGGCGATCAAGAATCAATGGAAAGAGAATCCAGAGATAGAGCAAAAACTTCATGCGCTTGGACTGCACGACGAAGACGCGCTGCAGAGCTGGTTCATGGCGCGGATGGAGAACATCATTAATACGCATGGCCGCAAGATGGTGGGGTGGGACGAGATTCTGCAGGGAGGTTTATCGCAGAATGCAACCGTGATGTCGTGGCGAGGGATGCAGGGTGGAATTGCTGCTGCGAAGCAGGGGCACGATACGATCCTGACACCCAACCGGCCTTTGTACTTCAACTACCGGCAGAGCGAGGCTACGGATGAACCGGCGGGCCGGGATCCAGTGAACTCGCTGGCCGATGTCTATAACTTTCAGGCGCAGCCCACGGAACTTACACCTGCCGAGCAGACGCACATTCTTGGGGTGCAGGGATCGATCTGGACGGAGTACATCCTGTCCGAAGACCGGGTGCAGCACATGCTGTTTCCGCGTGCGGCAGCACTGGCGGAGCTTGCATGGTCTCCGGCCGCACCAAAGGACTACATGGATTTTCTGCAGCGTCTGCCGGCGGACCTCAAGCGTGCGGAAGATGCGGGGCTCGAGCCGGCGCTGAGTGTCTATGAGGTGCAGGCACATGCAATGCCGGTGGAAGCGGGCGATCATGCCAGCGTTGTGTTGAGCACGCAGGGCGCGCTGGGGCAGATCCACTACACTGTCGATGGCTCTCAAGTCAGTGCAACGTCTCCGACTTACAGAGAGCCGCTGTCGGTGCCCCTGCCCACGACGCTTCACGCGCTTGCCTTCGAGGGCAACACGGCTCTGGGGCGGCCCATTACACAGCAGATCACGCTGGCCTCCGCCCTTCGGCGCGACAGCAGAGAGCTGGATCCGTGCGGGAACAACGCAGGCATTCAGATGGAGCAGGATCCGATACGGAACGCAGAGCGTCCGGTCTTTCGTGTGGTGTATTCCCGTCCGTGCTGGGTTTATCGCAAGGCCGATCTGGACCGATTCACAAAGTTGACGGTGGGTGTCGGCAGCATTCCATACATCTTCCAATCGCAGGGGAAGCCGCTTCCGTTACGCAGTGACGCAACAAGCACCCAGGCGGATATTGCAGTTTATAGGGACAGCTGCACTGGCGAGTTGCTCGCCAAAGTGCCGTTGCAGCCGGCTTATCGCAAGGACGGGGTGATCACCCTTCCCGCGGCGTCGTTTGCGCGTCAGACGGGGCAACACGATCTGTGCTTTGCGGTGGAAGGTGCCGATGCTGCCACGGTCTGGGTGCTCAACTACATTCAGCCGATGGGCGCTGACGAACGCTGACGAGAAGGGCGTTTGTCTTTACCCATCTTTGGATCACCTGCTGCTCAGCGCCCCAACTCTCGATCAAAGAAGTTCGCCATATAGCCCCAAGCCTCCCGCGACTCCGGCAACGCATTG
>JAUTWX010000478.1 GCA_030838385.1 Acidobacteriaceae bacterium | reverse complement strand
GGATGCCCACGTGATTGCACAACTCCATTCCGATGTTGATCGCGTTCGTCACCACCTTGATGTTGGTGCGGTGGCGGATCGCACGTCCGATCTGCGTGGTCGTGGTGCCCGCCGTCAGGCCGATCGTCTCGTTCTCCTTGATCAGGTCTGCAGCCGCCAGTGCGATACGGCGCTTCTCTTCGGCTGCGCGCTGCTCGCGTGCCTGGAATGAGGTGTCGTAACGAAATGGCTCATAGAGCAGCGGCTCCACCAGCGTGGCGCCTCCATGTGTGCGCCGCACCAATCCGCGCCGCTCCAGCCGGTTCAGGTCGCGCCGGATGCTGGGCGCCGAGGTCGCCGCGGTAGACAGCAGCTCTTCAATGGTGGCCGACCCCCGCTGCAACAGGAGCCGCATGATCTTCTCTTCGCGATCGTCTGTCTTTACTGACATACCAGTCTGCCGTTCTCACCTGAAAGTGCAAATACGTTTGCAGCCGGGGTCCCGTTCCTGTCGAAGCGGGATACGTGGAATGTTGCAGTCATCCATCCAGGCACCCCGCGGCCGAAGACAAAGAATTCGCCGATGTGTCCACTCGTCGGCCGGCGATAATAGAAACCGATTCCCCGATCGAGCGCGAAATACGCGAAGGTCACAATCCAGTTGGCGAGACAATTTCGCATGGCACTCCGGTGTAGAGTGGAGGCTTCTGGCCGCTACGCACCGTACTATTTGCCAGAATGAAGAAGGATGACGGCGCGCAATGTCAGAAGTGATGGGCCAAGCCTACAACACGAAACTGCAGATGCGGGGCCAATTTTTGCTGATTTGAGGCAAAATGATCAGAGAAGTGTCCAGCAAATCGGTTGAAGGTCAATTTTCGCTCGGTGTCGACCTCGGCGGTACGAACCTCCGGGTCGCCGTCTATCGTTCCGGAAGACAGGTGGCCGAGCTTATCTCGCTTCCCACGCGCCTTTCGCAGGGCCGGGAGCGGGTGATCCACGATCTGAAAGAGGCCGTCGTTGCGCTGCGCTCCAGGTTCCAGACGCATGGCGAGCTGATCGGTATCGGCGTTGGCAGTCCCGGACCGCTGGAGTTGCCTGCGGGCATCATTCGCAATCCGCCGAACTTGCCCGGCTGGGACGGCTTCCAGCTTCGCGCCGCTATCGAGGAGGCCATCGGCGAGCCCATCTACCTCGACAGCGACGCCAACGCGGCGGCGCTTGCCGAATTTGATCTCGGCTCGGCCCGCGCCGCCGGCATTCACTCGCTGTGCATGCTCACGCTTGGCACTGGCGTAGGCAACGGCATCATCCTCAACGAGCGCATCTGGCATGGCAACAATGGCATGGCCGGAGAAGCCGGTCACCTGATGGTCGAACCCGACGGCGCGGCCTGCCCCTGCGGCGGCCGTGGCTGCGTGGAGTTGTATGCCTCGGCCACCGGCGTCGTTCGCATGGCCAAAGAAGCGAACGATCCCATATTGGGCTCTATGCTGCCCGAGGATCCCGCCGAGTGGACCTCGCACCGGGTCGCCGATGCCGCCATCGCGGGAAACGCCGCCGCCATTGCTATCTTTGAGCGCGTCGGACGCGCCGTAGGCATCGCCTTTGGTGGAGTGGCCAACATGCTCAACCTGCCGCTCTATGTGGTTGCCGGCGGCCTGTCGAATGCCTGGGACCTCTTCGCCCCTGCGATGTTCGCAGAGATGCGCCTGCGCAGCTATGTCTATCGGCCCACCGCGGCCGCATCCCGCGATCCGCTCGACACCCCCGGCAAAAGCTTCGTCCGCCGCGCTGAGCTGGGATCGGATGCAGGCATTCTTGGCGCTTGCCTGCTGCCATTCACTCTCGATGAGCAAGCTCTGGGCCGCAGCCTCGCCCAATCTACCGAAGCATCCTGAAAGAGGTCTCGCTTACATGGTCACTCGCCGTACATTTCTGGGAACGCTCTCACTCGCCGCCTGTTCCAACGTCGCCCTGCCACGCGGTCTTGCCCAGCACATGCTGCAGGCCGGCGCGGCCGCAACCGACGGCGATGACGTCACCCGCCACGTCAACATCATCATCGGCACCGGCGGCCACGGCCACTGCTTTCCCGGCGCCACCGTTCCCTTCGGCGCCGTCCAGCTCAGTCCGGACACCTACGACGATGGCTGGGACTGGTGCGCCGGCTACCACCGCAGCGACAGCTCCATCATGGGTTTCACCCATACCCACCTCAGCGGCACCGGCTGCGGCGATCTGCTGGACATCCTCGTCATGCCGCGCACCGGTGAGGTCAAGCTCGAGCCCGGCACCCGCGAGCATCCGGAGACCGGCTACCGTTCTCCCTTCTCGCATGAGGACGAATCGGCCGAACCCGGCTACTACTCCGTTTTACTCAAGGACACCGGCATCCACGCCGAGCTCACCGCCACCGAGCGCACTGGCCTGCACCAGTACACCTTCCCCGCGAATGCAGAGAACGCGCACTTCATCGTCGACCTGATCCACGCCTACCAATCTCCGAAAGATCCGGTCAAGGCCGCCGAGCTCACCATCGATCCCGAAGGCCGCCTCGTCACCGGAGGCCGCACCGTCCACTCCTGGGCGCCCGACCGCCAGATCTACTTCGCCATGGAGTTTTCCGTCCCCTTCACCAAGGCGCAGCTCTACTCCAATCGCCAGCCGGTCGATGGCCAGACCAGCAAAGGCACTGCGCTGCAGGCCGCGCTGCACTTCGATCCGCCGGCCGGCAAACCGGTCCATGTGCGCTGCGGCATCTCCACCGTCAGCACCGAGAACGCGCTCAAGAACCTCCGAGCCGAACAATCCGACTGGGACTTTGCCGCCACACGCGCCAAAGCCAATTCAGCATGGCAGCGCGAGCTCAGCCGCATCCGCGTCGATGGCGCCACGCCCGACCAGCAGACCATCTTCTACACCTCGCTCTATCACATGATGTGCGCCCCCACTCTGATGGACGATGTCACGGGCGAGTATCGCGGCATGGATGGACAGGTCCACCCCC
>JAUTWX010000466.1 GCA_030838385.1 Acidobacteriaceae bacterium | reverse complement strand
ATGGAGTCATCGACCAGGATGATGCGCTTGCCGGCAAGCAGATTGCGCACCGGATTGAGCTTGAGCTTGACCCCGAAGTCGCGGACGCGCTGCTCCGGCTCAATGAAGGTGCGGCCGACGTAGTGGTAGCTGATGAGGCCGAAGTTGAAGGGGATGCCGCTCTCAGCCGCGTAGCCAAGCGCAGCGGTGACGCCGGAGTCGGGCACGGGCACGACGAGATCGGCGGGGACGCCGGATTCGCGCGCGAGCTGGCGGCCCATCAGCTCGCGGCTCTCCTGCACCCAGCGGCCGTAGATGCGGCTGTCGGGTCGCGCGAAGTAGACATGTTCGAAGATGCAGCTGGTTTGCGGCACGCCGCTTGCGTACTTGCGCGAGGTGATGCCGTCCGGCGAGATCATGATGAGCTCGCCCGGTTCGACATCGCGGACATATTCAGCGCGCAGCAGATCGAAGGCGCAGGTCTCAGAGGCGAAGACATACGTGTCGGGGGCGCCGTCTTCGCCGCCGCCGTTCTCATTTTTGATGCGGCCCAAGGAGAGCGGGCGGAAGCCGCGTGGATCGCGGGCGGCGAAGATGCGGTCGCGCGTCATCATGACGACGGAGAAGGCGCCGTCGATCTGCGAGAGCGAATCGGCGATGGCATCGACCAGCGTGGTGGCCTGCGAATGCGCGATGAGCTGGACGATGATCTCAGAGTCGGAGGTGGTCTGGAAGAAGGCGCCCTCGCGTTCGAGCTTCGCGCGAATGTTGCCGAGGTTGACCAGGTTGCCGTTGTGCGCGATGGCGATCAGGCCCTTGGTGGATTCGACGCGGATGGGCTGCGCGTTGAGCAGCGCGGAGTCGCCGGTAGTCGAGTAGCGGGTGTGGCCGATGGCGAGATTGCCGGGAAGCTTCTGCAGGACCTCTTCGGTAAAGATGTCGGCAACCAGTCCCATGCCCTTGATGTTCGAAAGGTGGTGGCCGTCGGCGGTGGCGATGCCGGCGGATTCCTGCCCGCGATGCTGCAGCGCGTAGAGCATGAGGTAGATTTGGCGAGCGGCCTCGGGATGGGTGTAGATGGCGGCCACGCCGCACTCTTCGTGCAAGGTGTCTGCATCCCACTCGTGTGCGACGGTGGTATGCGAGGAGGGGAGCGTTTCCTCGATGCCCGGGACGCCCTGGTAGAGACGGTGAGTCATGCGGTCACCGTGTCGACGCTGAGGATGGATTGGAGGGCGTTGGACCAAGCTGACTTGAGCTCTTTCGCCGTCGCATCAATCAAGACATCGTTTCCGACGCGGATGTTGACCGATTGTCCTTTTGTCCTACCTATTACTTGCGGGAAGGTGAAGCCAAAGTCATCCGCGATCTTCTGAACTTCTCCAAGGTCTGACTCGGAACAAGTGATGAGCACGTGATGGGCAAATTCGCCGAAGAGCGCGACTGGTAGGGGCGCGTCCGGGATAGGGTGTAGTTCGATCTCGCAGCCGATCTCATTGGAGAGCGTGGCCTCCGCTAGCGCGATTGCATAACCTCCGTCGGAGAGATCACGGGCGGAATGCAGAAGGCCTCTTTCAGCTAGCTTCGCTAAGCACAAATGCAATTCCTTTTCGTCTGCTAAATCAATCTCAGGTGGTCTTCCCCATGCCTTTCCGAATAACGCTCGTGCATATTCGGAAGAACCGAATACTCTCGTCGCGACGGAGCCTCCTGTCGGTCCTGCGGTCTGAGCTAGAGAGATGATTAGATCACCCTCTTTTTGAAAATCAGCCGGAACAGCCTTCGATACATCCTCAAGAATCCCCACCACTCCAATCACCGGCGTCGGATAAATCCCCTCACCCCTGGTCTCGTTATAGAGCGAGACATTCCCGCCCGTAATGGGCGTGCCCAGTGCGGTGCAAGCTTCGGCAATCCCGTCGATGGCGGCTGAAAGCTGCGCCATGATCTCCGGCTTCTCCGGATTGCCGAAATTCAGGCAATTTGTCGCAGCCACGGGTACAGCTCCGGTACAGGCTACCTTGCGCGCGGCTTCAGCTACTGCGAGCTTCGCGCCCTGCTTCGGATCGAGATAGCACCAGCGGCCATTGCCGTCGAGCGCCATGGCTAATCCGCGCTCATGCCCCGGCGTCCCGCTCCCTTTCACGCGCATCACGCCTGCTTCGCCACCGGGGCCTTGGACCGTGTTGGTCTGGACCATGGAGTCGTATTGCTCGAAGACCCAGCGCTTGGAGCAGATGTTCGCGGTCGCGAGTAGCTTCTTCAGATCGGCGGTATAGTCGCGCGGCTTTTTTAATTCTTCGAGGACTTCCGTTGGCGGATCGAGCGGGACCGGCGCTTTCCAGGTGCCGACCGGCCGATGGTAGAGCGGGGCATCGTCTGTGAGCGACTGGTTGGGAATATCAGCGACCAGCTCGCCGTGATGGCGGATGCGCATCTGCGGCTCGCCGATGACTTCGCCGACGATCACGCCGTCGAGGCCCCACTTCTCGAAGACACGCAGCACTTCGTCCTCGCGGCCTTTTTCGGCAACCAGCAGCATGCGCTCCTGGCTTTCCGACAGCATGATCTCGTAGCTGGACATGCCGGTCTCGCGCTGGGGCACGTTGTCGAGCTCGACGTCGAGGCCGACGCCGCCGCGCGCGCCCATCTCGCAGGTGGAACAAGTCAGACCCGCTGCACCCATGTCCTGTATGCCGACGACGGCACCGGTTTGCATCGCTTCCAGGCAGGCTTCGAGCAGCAGCTTCTCCATGAAGGGATCGCCCATCTGCACGTTGGGGCGTTTCTGGTCGGAGCCTTCGGTGAACTCTTCGCTCGCCATGGTTGCGCCGTGGATGCCGTCCCGGCCGGTCTTGGCGCCGACGTAGATCACCGGGTTGCCGATGCCGGTGGCCTTGGCGTAGAAGATTTCGTCTTTGCGAACCAGGCCGAGCGCGAAAGCGTTCACCAGCGGGTTGCCGCTGTAACAGGGCTCAAAGCGCGTCTCGCCGCCCAGGTTGGGCACGCCGAAGCAGTTGCCGTAGCTGGCCACGCCGGCGACCACGCCTTCGACGATCTGATGATTTTTGCGGATGAGCGCGGGATCGGATTCGCCGTCCTCGGTGGAGAGCGGACCGAAACGCAGCGAGTCCATGACAGCGAGCGGGCGCGCGCCCATGGTGAAGATGTCGCGCAGGATGCCGCCGACGCCGGTGGTGGCGCCCTGGAACGGCTCTATATAGGAGGGGTGGTTGTGCGACTCGATTTTGAAGGCGCAGGCCCAACCGTCGCCGATGTCGATGATACCGGCGTTCTCGCCGGGTCCCTGGACCACGCTGCCGGGTCCGCTGGTGCGCTCTCCCCGTGTGGGTAGCCGTTTAAGGTGTACGCGCGACGACTTATAGGAGCAGTGCTCGCTCCACATCACGCTGTAAATGCCTAGTTCTGTGAGGGATGGGGTACGGCCAAGCGCCCCCTCGATGCGCGCGTACTCCTCGGCCGTGAGGCTGTGCTGCTTCAGTAGCTCGGCAGAAATGCTAGCCGGTGAGGGCACCGCGGGGAGCGTCCTGGTTGTCATGGCTATGCATATATTGTCGCATGATCAAAGCGGATTGAAGGACGGCGTCTACGTCCCCGTTCCCCGCGGCAGGAAGCGTCGCATTGAGGTCAAAGTTGGCGCCAGGAAAAGCAAGAGGACGCGATCTCCTTCGAGAGGGCGCCCCTTGCTATCCGTATTTTCGAAGATCTGGATCGGCTTACCAGATCACAACTGCTTTACCCGGGAGGACCGGGAGATTCGAGCTCAGCCCGAGTTTCCCTCACCCTCCCGTCGTAACGGTCGTTGTACGAGCTACCTCGTTGCCAATCGCGAGTCTCGTTGCCGATTCTCTTGTTGGCCATAGGTTTCTCTCTCCTCCTGGAAGATTTCTCTTCCGTTATTTAGTAAGACTCCGCGTGGCTCGAGAAAGTTGTCGGGCCTTCGTATTGTGCATTTGTGGAAAAGGAGTCAGGCCCCGGACTATAGCCCGGATGTGCTCCGGGCCAGTGCGGCAGCAGCCGCCGATCCAGTCGGCGCCGGCGTCGCGCCACTGATGGGCCATGTCGCCGAAGGCGTGAGGGTCGGAGGTGCCCGCCCAGCTCCGAGTCTCCCCAACCCAGGTTTCCCCGGAGTTGGGATATACGGCAATGCGTTTGCCTGTGACTACGCGGACCTTCCGGATCAGCGGCAGGATGTGGCGCGGCGCGGTGCAGTTGATGCCGAGGGCGATGGCCTGTTGAGCCGCGTCGAGCAGGCGCGCGCATTCCTTGATCGGCTCGCCGTGTCCGGTGTGGCTGCCGTCGCGGCAGGTGAAGCTGATGTATGCGGCGAGATCGGGGAATCGCGCGAGGGCATCGAGGATGGCCTCGGCATCCGCCAGCGAGGGAACGGTCTCGAAGGCAAGAAAGTCGGCAGCGGTCTCGCGCATTGCCTCGATGCGCTCGGTGTGGAAGTCGACCAGCGCGGCGTGGCTGACGTCGTAGCGCCCGTGAAACTCCGCCCCGTTGTGCAGCGCCGCACCATACGCGCCGAGCGAACCGGCGATCCAGATGGGGCGCGATTTGCGGCCGGCGGCAGATTCGGTTTGCGCGTATTCGCGGCGAGCCTGCTCGGCGAGAGCGACGCTCTGCTGGATTGCAGTCCGTGCGGCCTGTTCGGCGGCTGACGCGTCGAGGCCGATTTCGCGGAAGCCCATCGCGGAGACCTGATAACTGGCGGTCAGCAGGCAGTCGGCACCGGCTTCCAGATAGCTGCGATGAACGGCGAGCACCTTCTCCGGTTGCGTGCGCAGAACCTCGCCCGACCAGAGCGGGCTTGCAAGGTCGCAGCCGGCGCGCTCGAGCTCGGTGGCCAGTCCGCCATCAAGCACGCGCAATCCGGTGAGGTCGAGCCCATCGCGCGCAGTCATATATGTTGTCTACCGGCTTCGTGGCGCGGTCGCAACCCACACTTAGGGCGTTGCTGCGAATGTTCTTCGTCGCGCGATCAGCAGGTTTAGCTTACGCGCTGCAAGCAATCCCAACCCAATGCCGATAAGACCGCCGACACCGATTCCACCAAGGTAGCCAGCGAGCAAGACATATCCCGATGCGGGAGCTGAAGGCAGAATTTTTGGCAGAAGAACTAGGAGGGCGGTAGACAAGGCGACCGAGCACAACAGCCCAGCAGTAGATCCCAGCAAAAAATACGCGGACAGAAATCTCAGGCGGGGCAGAAAAAGCAGAACCACTCCGGCAACAATGCAGAGCAGCCAAAATGGCGCTATGAAGCTATGAAGAAGTAGGGCATGCGGAGTCCTTCCGGTGGTGGCAGATATTCTGCGGCGGATCGGGCGTGATCGGCAAGGGTGAACGCGTCAATTCTGCTACACTTACGGGAGTGCGCTCGAGCGTAGCTGCCATCCCCACCAGGACGATGGCGCCGGGCGTCTCACCTGCAAGCCGGTCGATCGGGGAGTGGCTCAGCCTGGTAGAGCACCTGGTTCGGGACCAGGGGGTCGGAGGTTCGAATCCTCTCTCCCCGACCAATCCTTACAATCACTTAGACAGAACCCGAGTCAGGGGACTCCAGCCCTGCGGGGGAAACTGCCGCGACGGTGCGTGTGACCGCCTCGACCCGTTCTTCCCGCCATCTCCGTCCATAGACGCTTTGCGTCACGTCGATGTTGGCGTGCCCCGTGTTGTCGCGAGTGACCTCCGGTCGGACTCTGTAGCGCATGAAAATTGGAATTGTCACAGTTGCAGATGCTGTAGAGACCCGGATAAGGGCCACTTACGGAGCGCAATGGGCACTATTATCGTCATCGGCCTCGGGGCCATGGGCAGTTCCACCGCCCTTCATCTCGCAGGGCGTGGGCACCGCGTGCTTGGTTTCGATCAATTCACGCCGCCGCACAGCTACGGCTCCTCTCACGGCCAAACCCGGATTATCCGGCAATCGTACTTTGAGGACCCGCGTTATGTTCCGTTGCTGTTTCGGGCTTACGAGCTGTGGCGGCGGCTGGAGGTCGACACCGGTCAATCCCTGCTGCACATAACTGGCGGATTGATGATTGGACGGGCCGACGGCGATCTGGTGGCTCGGAGCACTGCAAGCGCCGAACGGTTCCTACTGCCCCATGAGGTGCTCTCGGCGACCCAGATCCGTCGCCGATATCCCCTGTTCAAAGTTAATGGCGACTGGGTCGCGCTCTGGGAGATGGATGCCGGGTATCTCCATCCCGAGCTGTGTATAGAACAGCAGCTTCGACAAGCCGCATCCGCTGGCGCAGAACTTCACTTTAACGAACCGGCAATGGAATGGAATGCACTGCCAGACGGTAGCGTATCAGTGCGTACCGCACGCGAGACATACGCCGCGGATCATCTGATCATTACTGCCGGCTCCTGGGCTCCGCAGATTTTGCGCGAGCTGAACCTGCCACTCAGCGTCACCCGGCAGGTGGTCTATCGGTTCGAGCCGATTGGCAATATCGATCTGTTCCGTCCGGACCGGATGCCTATCTACGTAAGGGAGATGGAGGAAGGCCAACCTCTACTGTATGGTTTTCCTCTGACAGGGTCTAACTCCGACGGCGTGAAGGTGGGTTTACACGGCAGTGACGATGTCTGCTTCCCGGAGACAGTCGATCGGACCATACGTCCTGCAGATGAACGCATCATCCGCGAACGGATTGCAGAAGCTTTGCCACTGCTCTCAGGTCGATTGCTTCACGCGGAGACGTGCCTCTACACGATGACCCCTGATGCGCATTTTGTGATCGATAAGCATCCAGAATTCTCGCAAGTGACAGTGGCAGCAGGATTCTCGGGGCATGGTTTCAAGTTTGCTACCGTCCTGGGAGAAGTGCTGGCCGACCTTGCGACAGACTGTAAGCCTGCGTACGATCTTGAGCTTTTTTCCGCTCGACGTTTTAAGGGTGTTCAATCTTTCCAGCACTGAAAGCCGCGTTTGCATGCCGCATGCGAGCACCTTGCAGTGCAACAGAACGTAGCTGAGAATGAGCGAGGAAAATCAAATGGAATTGACACGACGCTCCTTGATAGTTCGCGGAGGGATGGCCTCAGGCGCCGTGGCTTTAAGGGCAGTTTCGCCCATTACCACACTGCCAAAAGCGCACAAGGCGAAAATCGTGGTTACTGGCGGGCATCCCGGAGATCCGGAATATGGCTGTGGCGGCACCATTGCATCCTTCGTAGAGCAAGGTCACGAGGTCGTCCTGCTGTATCTCAACGGTGGGGCCTGGCCACCAACGCCGGCGGCGACACGAATGGCCGAAGCGAAGCGGGCGTGTGAGCTGCTGGGAGTGCGCCCCGCTTACGCCGGACAAACAAACGGAGCGGCCATCGTCGACAACGTCCACTATGAAGACTTTGCCGGGCGTCTCAACGCCGAGGCGCCCGATGCAGTCTTCACTCATTGGATGATCGACAACCATCGCGATCATCGCTCCATTGCGATGCTCTCGTATGACGCGTGGCAAAAATCCGGCTGGAAATTCGCGCTCTATTATTACGAAGTATCGGATGGCGAGGATACGATGCAGTTTTCGCCGAACCGCTACGTCGATATCACCCGGATGGAGCCGCGCAAGAAAGCCGCGTGTTACGCGCATGCCAGCCAGACGCCGGAACGTTACTATGCGCTGCAGGATCAGGTGGCACATTTCAGAGGCCTGGCAAGCGGCTACACGCGGGCCGAGGCTTTTGTCTGGCAGGAACGAAGTCCATTCGACATCCTCTCTCCATCAGCGCAAATTTAGATCATAGAGGATGTGACTAAGCGTGACGGCCGGCGGCCAGCAATGCCTGCCAGCCAGTCTTGCTCATCTTCAGTTGATGTCCGTTCGAGAGGAGCACCCAGCCTTCGCTGCGACCTTCGCGAAGAATCTCACGCACATAGCCAATGTTCACAATGGCGGAGCGGTGGACACGCACGAACTTCCTGGGATCGAGAGTCTCAGCAAGCTGCTTGATGGTTTCACGCAGCATCAGAGCTTTTGTTCCGACGTGCAGGCACGAGTAGTAATCGGCCGCTTCGATCCATTCAATATCGTCTACATTGACGAACGAATCCCTGGTTCCGTTGGGAACTACCAGTCGTCTGGGATAGTCGCGCAATCCCTCATCTCCGTCCCTCAGAGCAGCCAGCACTGATTTCAGTTGCTCCTGGGTCATCAACGCAGCCTGCGAGACGATCTGTTCCCTGACGCGAAGGAGCGCTGCCTTCAGTCGTTCCGCTTCGACTGGTTTGGTCAGGTAATCCAGCGCGTGCACTTCAAACGCCTTCACCGCATAGTGGTTATGTGCTGTTACGAATACGAGGATGGGCATCTGCGCCACGCCCACCTGTTCGATAATCTCGAAGCCGCTGGCTCCCGGCATCTGGATGTCGAGAAAGAGAACGTCGTAGCGACTCTCTTTGAGTGCGGCCACGACTTCTCGGCCATTGCGGCATTCGCGGGTAATAGCGATCTCCTCGTCGACGGACAGCAGAAATTTCAGGCGCTCGCGCGCCAACGGCTCGTCGTCGGCAATCATTGCGTTTAGCTTCATTCAACAGCGCTCGTAGGGAATAGTGATAGCAACCTCGAAGCCGCCTCTTTCCAGCGGCAGAGCGCTCATATCGTAGGCATCCTGGTAGAAATGCGCGAGACGCTCCCGCGTATTCTTAAGACCAATGCCATTGCCTGATTTGGAATGGCCATTCATGCCCCACCCACTGTCCCGCACTTCCAGTCGCAGTAGATGACCATCGCGCCGGGCCGACGCTTCCACCAGCCCTTCGCTTTCGCAGTGTGCAATGCCGTGACGGATGGCATTTTCCACGATAGGCTGCAACAGAAAGCAAGGCACCAGGCTGTTCAGCGCGCTCGGCTCAACTTTGATTTCGATGCGCAGACGGTCGGCAAACCGGATTTGTTCGATGGCGAGGTAGTTCTCCACGATCTCCAGTTCCTGTGACAATGGCACTTTCTCGGGTGTCGTTCTCTTCAGCGTGCTCTTGAGAATCAGGTTCAGGTGGCCAAGCATCTCTACAGCCTCTGCTTGTCTGCCGAGTTCAACCAACGTAGTAATCGCGTTTAGCGTGTTGAAGAGGAAGTGCGGTTCCAGCTGCATCTGGAGCGCTCGGAGTCGTGCGGCGGAGAGCTGCCGCTGCAATTCGAGCGACTTCATAGCTTCCTGCTGGGCGCGAATTTGATATTGAATGATGCCGATGATCCCAAAAATGAAACCGTAGACCAGAATCTCGATGCCGTAGCGGTTCACATTGATAAGGCTGCGCCACACCGACTGCGGGGTTTCGGTGCTCCCCCAACCCAATGGGGTAAACCCTAAGCTCCACAAGACAACCAGATGCATTAGGCCAAGAACCAGACTGACCGGTATCTGAATCGCAATCGCCTTCACGGAAAAACTCGACACAGCCGGCTTTCGTGCGCCGAGTTCCCAGAGCGCGCTTGCGATGACGCCCCACCATCCCCAAAGAACAATTCCGTAAACCAGTGAAGGAAGATGCGTAATGGATTGGCACTCATTCGCCGTAGCCAGAGCGAGCATGGTCGCCACGAACGATATGACAACATAACCGCCGAGGTGGATCCCCGCATGCCCGGTGGCAGCCGCGGACGCTCCTTGTTCGGGAGTGCGCGTTGTCTGACTATTATTTGAAGTAGTGGTCTCGGCGTTC
Source organism: Acidobacteriaceae bacterium (assembly GCA_030838385.1). Classification (GTDB taxonomy): domain Bacteria; phylum Acidobacteriota; class Terriglobia; order Terriglobales; family Acidobacteriaceae; genus KBS-83. The sequence continues at coordinate 1,836 of JAUTWX010000466.1, read as the reverse complement.
ATGGATACTCCTGAGTTGGGAGTCCAGGTTCATTGGAGAGCCGACCTTCCACAGGTTCCGCATTTTGAAACGGGACGGCCCTTGCTCTTGCGAGCCCTGATACTCATCTTACGACTCTCCGTCCTTCCACCGCCGCGTTCCAGCATTTTGCAGGGAACGTGGTGATACCTGCAGTCAAAACACCTTTTTGGCTTTTCTGAAGCTGCTGAGGCGCTTGTAGAGAGCAATCATCGAACCGTCCGCGACCACGCCTGAACAGCATTCATGTCCGCGCATAGCCGCTCATACGACCCATTTGTCCGGTTCCTGCATCGCTTCGGCCAGATCGCGCAGAAAGGTAGCGGCCCTTGCTCCGTCGATCACTCGATGATCGGAAGAGAGCGTGAGGTTGAGCATGGGGCGCACGTCTATGCCGCTGCTCACCGGAACCACACGGTCGGCGATCTGCCCTACGGCGAGGATGGCCGCCTGCGGCGGCGTCCGCGGGCGCATCAAGTTTGGTTTCGGCACCGATGCCTTCCCTGGCGCTACTCCGATCGAGGACTACTTCGCCGGCGTGCCGCAGTCGGGCAGCTTGTTGCTCGGCGACCCCACTCGGCATATCCACAGCTGGGGAATTGCCGGCAAGGCTGGAACATCAATATCCAGCACGCGTTCACCTCCGACCTGACGCTTGAAACGGCATATGTGGGCTCGCACGGAGGGAAGCTGGTGGGCATCCATGACATTAACCAGAACGTACCAGCGCTGGACACGGCGCACGACGAGCAATCCGGCCGCCCCTTCAACGCGCAGTTTCCCTTTCTCAGCTTCATCTACCAGATGGGCAATATCTATAAGTCGAACTACAACGGCCTGCAGATGACACTGACCGCGAGGAACTATCACCGGTTGACCTTCGTCGCCGGATATACCTACTCGCATTCGCTGGACAATGTAGGCGCCAACTGGGACTTCGGCGCAGGCTCGGGCATTCCGAGGACAGCACCCATCCGGAACGCGAATACGCGCACAGCGACTTCGATATTCGCCATCGCTTCACGCTCTCTACCACCTATGCCATCCCGGGCAGGAAGTCTCCGCTGCAATTGCTCGAAGGCTGGCAGGTGAACTCCATCGTGAGCCTGTATGGCGCACAACCCTGGGGACCGATGGATGCCGGCAACGACCTGAGCCAGACGGGCGAAGCCACGGATCGCTGGGACTTCTTCGGCAATCCCAAAAACTTCAAGTCGGGCGCCGTCGGAACAAACTATCTGGCGGGAGCGGATGCGGTGAACGACCCACTCTGTGTGGCGCACGCGCGATCGCTTGACTCACTTAGCTCGGCAGGCTGCTACAAGGTCCGCAACTCCGTGATGACTCCGCCCGCGCCGGGAACCTTTGGACTGATGGGCCGCAACACCTTCAGGGACTCCGGCTTCAAGAACTGGGATTTTTCGTTGGCTAAGAACTGGAAGTTCCGCGAGCGCTTCGGCGCGCAGTTCCGCGGAGAGCTGTTCAACTTCATCAATCATCCCAACATTGCCAATCCCTTTGGCGGGCAGAACGGCTGGGCACACAACGATCCTTCTGTGCCGGGGAGTTTTGGCTGCGGTTGTGCCACTCCGGATGTGGCCGCTTCCAACCCGGTCATTGGGTCGGGAGGCAGCCGCGCCGTGCAACCGGGACTGAAGCTCTCATTCTAAGCTTCGCCCGTCTGCGCGCAGTCACGCGTCAGAAATCATGTTGCGCTGGAATCAATGGAAGAAGGGGACCGATACAAGTGGGAATCAAGTTTTCAAGAGTAGCCGCATACCTATTGTTTGCATGCGCAGGACTCATTCCGGGCAGTTT
>JAUTWX010000464.1 GCA_030838385.1 Acidobacteriaceae bacterium | reverse complement strand
AGCCTCCACAATTCTCACAGTGTGCGCTGGCTCTTTCCATCCCAGGTAAGGCTGTGAGCAGTCACTAGTGGATGGTCTTCATCTTGCGCTGCATGTAGTCCATCATCACGTACTCGCCTAACCGGTCCGGGGTGGTGAAGTAGGCTTTGCCGCGGCACATGGATGTGACCTTCTGCACGAATTGCACCAGGCCGAAGTCCTGCGCCAGCATGAAGGTGTTGACCATGATGTTTTTGCGCTTGCAGCGGCTGACCTCTTCGAGGGTTTCGGCGATGACGAGCGGGTCTAATCCAAAGGCGTTTTTGTAAATGCGGCCGTCGGGGAGGGTGAGGGCGGATGGTTTGCCGTCGGTGATCATGACGATCTGCTTCATGTCCTTGCGCTGGCGGTCGAGGATGCGCTGGGAGACGCGCAGGCCTTCGCGGGTGTTGGTGTAATACGGCCCTACCTTGACGCGCGCGATCTGCGAGACAGGCATCTCCTCGGCAGAGTCGTGGAAGAGAACGAGCGAGAGCGAGTCGCCCGGGTACTGCGTGCGGATGAGGTGCGAGAGTGCCATGGCGACGCGCTTGGCCGGCGTGAAGCGGTCTTCGCCGTAGAGGATCATGGAGTGCGAGCAGTCGAGCATGACGACGGTAGCGCAGGAGCTCTGGTACTCGGACTGGTGAACGTGCAGGTCGCGGTACTCGATGTTGAGGGGCAACGTGATGCCTTCGCGGGACAGGGCGTTGTTGAGCGTCGTGTTGACATCGAGATTGAGGACGTCGCCGAACTCGTAGGGCTTGGAGGCGCCCGAGGCTTCGATGCCGGTGGCCCAGTGGCGCGTGTCGTGGCGGCCGTAGCTGGATTTGCCGAGTGAGCCGAGCAGGTCGCGCAGGGTTTTGAAGCCGAGGAAGTCGAGGCTCTTGTCCGTGACTTCGAAGCGCGCTTCGGTTTCAGCGCGGCCGGTGCTGCCGGGGCGCTTGGCCGCCTGCGAGGGATCGTGCGGCGCGTCGATGGAGACGTACTCCTCCTGCTGCATGCGCTCGATCATGCGGTCGATGAGCTCGTCGACCTGCTCGGCGGACATCTGCTGCAGGCGCTGCTGCCCGTCCTCGTCGAGCAGATCGCCGGATTCGAGCGCCTGGCGGATGGCCTCGCGGAGATTCTCCAGTGTGTGGTCGCCGTTGAGCTCGGAAAAGCGCGAATAGGGGTCCTGAAAGCCGGAGTCGAGGAGATAGTCGGAGAGGGCCTTGAGCAGGTCGTCCATCTCGATCTCGGAGGCGAGGTCGCCGTTGTATTTGGTGTAGCGGACGCGCTTCATACCTTCAGCCTAGTCCTAGGGATGCGGCTACGCCAGAGCGGATCGTGGGCTTGGTGGCTATTTGCCGAAGCGCTCGAGCAGGTTGTAGGGATCCTCTTCAACGGATCGCAGCGAGTAACCAGCCTTCAGAAATTTGTCGAGGCAATCGTTGCAGCCGGTGCGGTAAGCGACGTTATTGGGAGCGTAGACGAGAAAATCTTTGTGGGTGGCGAAGAATTCGTCATATGTCGTCAGGCGGAGATCGGCGTGTCCCCAGCGTGCGAGCCGCTGGTATCCGTCAACGAATCTGCTATCGAACGCGTCATCCCGTGGCGCGCCGAAGACCAGGCGGCTTTGAATTTCGCGCGGAGCATAGTAGTAGAGGTACAGATAGCCGGGTTCATCCGTAACCAGGATATCCAGCTTTGTGGCGTCTCGTAGCAGAGCCGGATTGCGCTGTAACGGATTGGCAGGGCTGGGAACAAAGATGATGTGGCTGCTCGGCTCTACCTGATCGAGGTCCGCGTGATGCCAGCGGCAGTAAGCGGCGACGAGAGTGTCCGCTGACAACAAGACAATCATGGAGAGAAACAGATTTCGAGCGACGAAGGCGCGGCCACTCCGCAGCAGCGTGACCTGCGCAAGCAGCAGAGCGTAGCCCGCCGTAGCTGCCAGGAAATAACGATCGAAGTAATATGCGTGGCTGATCTTGATTCCGATGACCCCGATGGCGGGCAGCACCGCCAGTCCGAATGCAAGGGCAAGTTCGTCAGCAGAGAGAGAAAGACGTCCCGCATGAGCGGAAAAGGTGTCGGCTGCGGGGCCTTTCCATGCGAGAAAGAGGAGCAACAGCAGCAGCAAAGGGAGGGCTGGACCAAGGACAAGGACGAAATACTGCTGGACGAGCTCGTACAGATGAATGTGCATCCCGGTGAAGCCGCCGGAACGAAAGTTTCCATAGAGGCGCAGATACAAACGGATGACGCAGGGTGGTGCCAGCAGCAACGCCGCAACTATGCCGAGATGGGGACGCTGGCGCTTTGCTATAGAGATGGCTTCTGCGATGAGGAACGGGATGAGCAGGTATACGGCATAGACGTGAATCAGCAGCGCGGCAAGATAGCTGAGCCAGAGTCCCACGACCCAGAGGTAAACGTTTTTGCCTTCGCGCGCGCGCTGCCAACAGAGCATCATGAGTCCGAAACAGCCTAGGATTATCCCGTGTGGGCGTGCCTCATAAGCGTAGTAGTGCGCGAGGGTAAACACCGGAAAGAGGCCAGCGACAGCGCCGCGGAGTGGACCGAGACGGCGAGCGACAAATTGATAGAGGCAGAGGCCAAATAGCCACAAGCCAAGCATTTCGGGGAGCCGTGTCGCGATGAGACCTTCGCCAAAAAGGTACTGGCTCCATCGCGTGAGGAGATAGAAGAGTGGCGGATTCAAGTCTGCGCCACCGTGCAGTACCGCTGACCAAGTCGCTGCAAAATTCGGTAGCTTGCAGAGATATACGGTGACCAACTCGTCGTACCAGAACGTCTTCAGCGAGGCGCGCAGCAGCGTGTCGGCGAAGTAGAGGGTGGAGATCAGCAGGAACGCGATCACTATCGTGTTGCGGGAGCTGCTTCTTGGCGAAGCTGCGGTGTCCGCGCTGCTGGGTGCTGAGGATGGGGAAGCCATAGGTGACAAGGGATGATTGTAGAGCGAAAGTCCGGAACTCAGCGGGACACGACCATGGAACGCTGTCCATGCAGAGACGGCTGTGTTGACAGCAGAGGCGGCTGTGTTGGCGAGTGACCTGCGGCAGTTGACGGTTGTTCTGGTGCGGACGCGGAATCCGTTGAATATTGGCGCGGTGGCGCGGGCGATGCAGAACTTTGGCGTGCGTGATCTGCGGCTGGTGACGCCGTTTGAGGCATCGTTCCGCGAGGCGCGGTCGGCGGTGGGTGCGGATGCGGTGCTTCGCGAGGCAGGGGAGTTTGCGAGTGTTGCAGCGGCGGTGGGGGATTGCCGGTTGGTAGTCGGCACGACGGCGGCGCGACGGCGCGAGCTCGAGCAGCCGCTGCGGGGGCTGGAGCAGGCGGCGGCTCCGGTGCATGCGACGCTGGCCGAGGGGCGAGTGGCGTTGCTCTTCGGCTCGGAGAAGCATGGGCTGACGCGTGAAGACATGGAGCATTGCCACTGGCTGGTGCGGATTGGGACAGAGGATGCGCAGCCTTCAATGAACCTGGGGCAGGCGGCGGCGGTTTGTTTGTGGGAGCTTACGCGGCCGGTGACTTCGCCGGTTGTGGAAGCTGAGGCGCGGGCATCATCCGGCGAGCTGGAGCGGCTGGGCTCGCTGCTGATGGAGCTGCTGGGAGCCGGCGGCTATACGCATCCTGGGAAGGCGGCGAGCACGGAAGCGGAGGTACGGCGAATGCTGCGGCGGGTCAACGTCACAGACGCGGATACACATCTGCTGATGGGAATGGTGCGGAAGCTGCTCTGGAAGTTGCGGTGGAACGGGAAGGACGCTGGTTGACAATCTCGCGGCATGATGACACCTTGGTAATGATGACGTTCTGCGCCACCAGCCGATTTAGTTTTGCTTACCGTTATTGGTTTCCGATAGCGGCCTCGGCGGCGTGCGCGTACTTAGACCCCAGATGATCTAGAGCAGAGCGCAAAAGTCCCGAAGGCCGCGATTCCCATCGCGGCCTTTTTGTTTTTCAGCGACACATAACGTAACCGGAGAGAGGCCATGAGCGACGCAGCAGCGGTTTTGGAGGCGGTAGAGGTTGGTCTAGAGAAGAAGCGCAGTGTGCCGGAGAAGCCTCCGGAACGGCTTACCGCCAGGCGCGATGCTGCGCATGCGACGGTGGTGCGGGTGGGGGATGTGGCGATCGGTGGCGGCGTCCCGGTGGTGATTGCGGGGCCGTGCTCGGTGGAATCGCGCGAGCAGTTGCTGGCTGCGGCGCAAGGCGTGAAGGCGGCGGGGGCGACGCTGCTGCGTGGCGGCGCCTACAAGCCGCGGACGTCGCCCTATGACTTCCAGGGGCTGGGCCTGGAGGCGCTGTTGATTCTCCGCGAGGTCTCGGAGCGCACCGGATTGCCGGTGGTGAGCGAGGTGATGAGCACGGAGGATATCGAGGTGGTGAGCGATAACGTCGACATGCTGCAGGTGGGCGCGCGCAACATGCAGAACTTCGCATTGCTGCGACGGCTGGGCAAGGTGCGGCGGCCGGTGCTGCTGAAGCGCAATCCCGCAGCCACGGTCAAGGAGTGGCTTTTGGCGGCGGAGTACATCCTGGCCGGCGGCAACGATCAGGTGGTGCTGTGCGAGCGCGGAATCCGCTCGTACGATCCGGAGCTCCGGAACACCTTTGACATCGGCGGCATGGTGCTGGCGAAGACGATGACGCATCTGCCGGTGATTGCCGATCCTTCGCATGCGACGGGCCGGCGCGACCTGGTGCCGGCGGTATCGCGTGCGGCGCTGGCCGCTGGGGCAGATGGGCTGATTGTGGAGGTGCATCCCCATCCCGACCGGGCACTCTCGGATGGGGCGCAATCGCTGAATATCGAGGATTTCGCGGCCATGATGCAGGATTTACCTGTGACGGTTGGCTGAAAGCGAGTTTTCCTGAGGAGTCTCGAGCCCAGCCCGTGCATCTCTCTATAGGGACCGAATACGAGGGAAGAAAGACAATAGGGAGATTCACGCATGAGTACAGAGATGTCGCCGCTGTTCCGCGACTACCAGATGGGGCCGCTGCACCTGAAGAACAGAATCGTGATGGCGCCGCTGACGCGTGCGCGGTCCAGCCGGGCGGCCGTGCCGCCGGAATTTGCAGTGGAGTACTACCAGCAGCGTACCGGCGCGGGGCTGATCATCTCGGAGGCCACGAATATTTCGCCGCAGGCGATCGGCTATGCGTTCACGCCGGGCATCTGGAGCAAGGCACAGGTGGAGAGCTGGAAGCATGTGACGCGGGCGGTACATGACGGCGGCGGGCTGATCGTGATGCAGTTGTGGCACACCGGCCGCATCTCGCATCCGGACCTGCACAGTGGGGCCGTGCCGGTGTCCGCGTCAGCGATTCAGGCTGGGGGCGATGCGTTCACGTACGAGGGCCCGAAACCGCTGCCGACGCCGCGCGCGCTGGAGACGCGCGAGATACCAGGCATTGTCGACGACTACGCGCACGCGGCGGAGAATGCGCGGCTTGCCGGCTTCGATGGTGTGGAGGTGCACTCCGCGAACAACTATCTGCTGGAGCAGTTCATTCGCGACAGCACGAATCGCCGCACGGATGAGTATGGCGGGTCAGTAGAGAACCGGCTGCGCTTTCCGCTGGCGGCGGTGAAGGCGGCGGTCAATGCGTGGGGCGGTGGCGGCCAGGTGGGCGTGCGCATCTCTCCCACAACGACGAGTCCGGGCGAGACGCCGCTGGACAGCGACGTGATGGGCACGTACAGCCAGTACATTGATGGGCTGAACGCGCTGGGCGTCGCTTACATCCACGTCATCGAAGGCGTAACGCGTGAGACGCGCGAGGCTCCGGACGGAGTGGATTTTCTTGCCCTGCGGCGACGCTTTCGCGGCAGCTATCTGGCGAACAACCGCTATGACAAGGAACTGGCGGAAGAGGCGCTGAACTCCGGGCGCGCGGACCTGGTGAGCTTCGGGCGGCCGTTTATCGCCAACCCAGACCTGGTGCAGCGGCTGCGGGATGGGTCGCCGCTGGTGGATGCGCCGAAGGAGAGCTACTACGGCGGGGATGAGAAGGGGTATAGCGACTGGCCGGCGTTCGATGACGAGGAGAGTGAGGCACGGAAGCAATAGATCCGTCCCTTCCGCGAATGAAGCAGATTCCTCCGCTTCGCTGCCGTCGGGACGACGAGTACCTCTGGTTGAAGATAACGCTTGAACTAATTGAGACCGCTGCGCTGCTTGTTGGAGCGGCGCTGCTGCCATTGTTCGTATTCGCGGGATTCGTCGCGGCGCTCCTGGCTGCGTTCCGCGCCGGCGCGAGCGCGCTCCTGAGCGGAGAAGCCGCGCTCCTCGCTGCGGCTGAGCTTCTTGTGCGCGTAGAGGCCTTCGAGCAGGAACTCCGCCGCAGCGACGATCTTTTCCGGCGCGTCGTTCTCCGAGACGCCCAGCGGTGAGAGCTTCTCGAAGAGGCCCTGAATCTGCTGCAGCTCGGCGAGCGTAGCTTTGGCGGACTGGCTGTCCTCGATTTTGACTGAGCCGCCGAGGTTGAACCATTGCTCGATCTGCTGGGTGATGGTCTCGGCGAAGTATTGATCGTAGACGTGCAGGATAGCGGTACGGATGATCTCCCGCACGACGACGTCGGCGCCCTTCATCTCGCCTTCGTATTCGAGCTCGATCTTGCCGGTGATTCCGGGGAGCGCGGTGTAGATGTCGCCGACGCGAGGAAAGGCAAGCGACTCGCCGTGGAGGAGAGCGCGACGCTCGGCGTTCGAGACGGCGAGCTCCATGGTGGAGATGGGGAGGCGCTGCGAAACGCCGGAGCGCTTGTCGACCTTCTTATCCTCGCGGGCGACGAAGGCGATCTGCTCGACGATCTCGTAGATGTAGTCGGGGACCTCAGTGGTGAGGCAGCCGCGATCGCTCCAGCACTCCTGGCGAGTGATGGCGATGCCCTCGGGCACGGACTGCGGGTAGTGGGTGCGAATCTCCGAACCCATGCGGTCCTTGAGCGGGGTAACGATCTTGCCGCGCGCAGTGTAGTCCTCCGGGTTGGCGCTGAAGACGAGCGCGACGTCGAGCTCCAGGCGCACGGGATAGCCCTTAATCTGCACGTCGCCTTCCTGCATGATGTTGCCGAGTGCGACCTGGATTTTACCGGCGAGGTCGGGCAGCTCGTTCACGGCGAAGATGCCGCGGTTGGCGCGCGGCAAGAGGCCGTAGTGCATGGTGAGCTCGTTCGAGAGGTCGGAGCCCGAGCGCGCGGCCTTGATGGGATCGAGATCGCCGATGAGATCGGCGACGGTGACATCCGGCGTGGCCAGCTTTTCGACGTAGCGATCGTCGCGGGTCATCCACGCGATGGGGGTGGCGTCGCCGCGCTCGGCGATCAGGTCGCGCGCGTACTTCGAGATGGGGCGGTAGGGATTGTCGCGAATCTCCGAGCCCGCGACATAGGGAGCGAAGGGGTCAAGCAGCCCGGTGAGCGCGCGCAGGATGCGGCTCTTGGCCTGGCCGCGCAGGCCGAGCAGGATGAAGTTCTGGCGGGAGAGGATGGCGTTGATGATCTGGGGCACGACGGTATCGTCAAAGCCGATGATGCCGGGGAAGATGGCATCGGCATTTTTCCCGGAGGACTGATCCTGCAGACGGCGGATGAGATTGGCGCGCAGCTCGTCCTTCACGCTGCGGCTCACGTAGGCCTCGGTGAACTGCTTGCTGGCGCGCAGCTCCTTAAATGTCGCGGGGAGCATCACCCGCTGTGCGTTGGCCGTCCTGGATGGAGACGTGGGCTGGGGCATGCGGGGAGGACCTCCTGTCGCAACGAGCTCTGCTCTCTACTGTACGTGTTTCAGCTATAGATGTGCGGCAAGGTGCAACGATGCGGCCGGCGGCCTACATGACGTGGCCGTTGGTGGAGGCATGCTGGCTGGCTTTGGCGCCGCTGCGCAGCTTGGGCAGAATCTCGTGATAGTAGGCGAGCAGCGTTTCGGTGCGCTCCGCGTCCGAACGCATGACGAGCAGCGCCTGCTGAAAGTTCAGGTCGGCCGGCATGGCCGCGGCGAGCAGGTAGGCAACCGGGGCATCGAGATCGAGATTCATGCCGCTCTCGTCGGCTCCGAGCAGATGCAGCATTTCAAAGTGCAGTGCCACGCACTGCTCGCGTGCGGAGCGGGCTGCC
>JAUTWX010000449.1 GCA_030838385.1 Acidobacteriaceae bacterium | reverse complement strand
TCGTCGGCACCAAGCGGCAGGCCCAGGACGCGATCGCGGAAGAAGCGAACCGCTGCGGCATGTTCTACATCAACCAGCGCTGGCTGGGTGGGTTGCTCACGAACTGGGTCACTGTGCAGAAGTCGGTTCGCCGCCTTCAGGAACTGGACGATATGGCCACCGATGGCCGCTATGACCTCCTCACCAAGAAGGAAGTCATCAAGCTGGAGCGCGAGCGCAAGCACCTGCAGGCCAACCTGGCCGGCATCAAGGCCATGAAGCGCCTGCCCGATGCGCTCTTTATCGTCGATTCGAACAACGAAGCCATCGCCGTCAAGGAAGCCCGCAAGCTCGGCATTCCGGTGGTCGCCGTCGTCGACACCAATTGCGATCCCACGGTGGTCGACTACGTGATCCCCGGCAACGATGACGCGCTGCGCGCCATCCGCCTCTTCACGTCGAAGATCTCGGACTCCGTCATCGAAGGCGTGCAGGCATCGACCGACAAGCAGTTCGCCGACGCTACCGCCGGCGCCACCGCGCTGCACGTCAGCGAGGCCCACGTGGGCGAGGAAGCCGAGCAGCCCGCTGCTCCGGAGACTCTCGAAGCCGGCGCCGACACCACTGCTGCCGAATCGGAAGAGGTCGATCTTGAGGCAGCGCTGGGCGGCGGCATCCGCAAGGCTCCCGCTGCTGTCACCGCGGCCGAGCCCGAAGTGATCGCCGAAGCTCACTAAAACCAGAAAACGGTCCTTCCCGAGAGCGTGGCCGTGAATGGCCGTTTTCACAAACACTGTAGGCCGTCGAGACGAAACTCGACGCAGCTTTTCCGTTAAGAAAAGCTGCTCCTCGCGGCTGTTCGCGGGACACGGTATTTGTGAAAACGGTCATCGCCATGCTTTCGCTGTCTGATCGCACGCGATTCACAGAGCACTTCACACAAGGATGGTTCTCAAGATGTCTGCCGTAACCGAGAAGATCGATGCAAAGCAGGTAAAGGAGCTCCGCGAAAAGTCCGGCGCGCCCATGGGCGACTGCCTCAAGGCGCTCCAGGAGTCCAAGGGCGACATGGAGCAGGCCTTCGTCGTGCTGCGCAAGCGGGGCATGGCCTCCGCGCAGAAGAAGGCGTCGCGCTCCACCAACGAAGGCGCGGTGGGCACCTACATCCACGCTGGCGGAAAGATCGGCGTGCTGGTCGAGCTCAATTGCGAGAGCGACTTCGTCGCCCGCACCGAGGACTTCCAGGAGCTGCTCAAGGACATCGCGATGCACATCGCTGCTACCGACCCACGCTACGTCCGCAAAGAGAACGTCACCGCGGAGGACATGGAGCGCGAGAAGGATATCTATCGCGCGCAGGCCGCCGCCACCGGCAAGCCCGCGCCCGTGGTCGAGAAGATCGTCGAAGGCAAGATGAGCAAGTTCTACGAAGAGGTCTGCCTGCTCGATCAGCCCTTCATCAAGGAGCAGTCCATGACCATCGCGCAGCTCATCGCGCAGAAGGTCGGCAAGCTCGGCGAGAACATCACCGTCCGCCGCTTCGCCCGCTTCAAGGTAGGCGACCCTAACTGGACCGTCGCCACCGTCAAGCAGACCGGCGACGACGCACAGGCGTAGGACAGCAAGCCACGACACGAACAAAGGCCCGCTTCATTCGATGAGGCGGGCCTTTATATTTAGTGCGACTACTCCAACTCCGCATCCAGCTATTTGCGTGTGCTTACTTTTTCTTCCGCTCCTGGCGTAGCACTCATGCCAAGTTGCTCCATCAGAGTCATCACATTCCAATCCGCCCAGTGTTCGATGACCTTGCCACTTTCCATGCGGGAAATGGAAGTGCCGGACACCGTGCATGGGCGGTTGGTCGGCTGCATCCCAAGGAACGGCCCCTTGTGTGTACCGCGGACCGTCCAGTGCACCACCACCTCATTCCGCTCGCCGATCATGTCCTCGATCGTAAAGCGGAGGTCGGGGAAAGCGTTACGACATGAAGTAATGTGCTGCTGAAGGTTCTCTACTCCGGGGAAAGCCGGATCATGATAGCGGCACTTGTCCGCGATCAAATCGCGCATCGCGTTCTTGTCGCCTTTGTTCCAGCACTCCTCCATGAACCTCCGTACGATCTCCTTGTTGTCTTCCGTTGACGACGGCATCTCTCTCCCGCCCGCTGCTGCAGCGGAAGACGCTGACGCCGCCGCGCCCGATCCGGTTCCAGCATGCTGAATCGTCGAGCTGATGACCTTGAGGTTTTGCACCTTGGGAGTGCCGTCCAGCATGGCACTCACAGCCTTCAGCACCTTGGGATAATCGGAAGCGTTATACGCGTCCGCCTGCTCTTTGCTATCCCACAGGCTGATTGCAATTAACTCCACTTCGCCCGGCAGGGCGAAGGTGATCTCCTCTCGAAAACCGGCCTGTCTCCGCATAATGGAAAGAACTTCCTTATCGAAGGTACGGGTGAATTCGTTGAGCTTGCCTGGCTTGAGGCGTATCGAAACATTGCGAGCGAACATGAACTACCTCCAGTCGAATGACTAGGTGCTCCGATGATGAGGTAAACGCTAGTTGGAATGTCCAGGTGTGCTGGTCTAGCTGAGATGGATGAACTGGGGAGAGTGAGAGCGCGCAGTCATTACGGCTGGGACACTAGTCCTCGGAGAAAGAATTTGTCAACCGGCGCTCTAGACGGTCAGATTCGCTGGTGAAAGGACCGGACTTAAGCATGAAGGCCGCTTCGGGACCGATCGTCATCCGGGAACAAGCAGGGCTTGTCAGAGAGCTGAAGCCGGTTGTTGCAGAAACTAGTGTTTCCGCAATGATTGTTGTTCCGCCGCATCGTCTCTACGCCACTGCCGTCGACTCGCCTTGCTCCGTAGCCGTTGCATAGTCCCGCGGCAGAAACCAGCGCTCCACCGCCACATGGCCTGTAATCGCCTGGTGATGGTTGAACCGCTTCATCGGATCGGCATCCGTCACGCCATCGCCCAGCAGAAAGCTGTTGGAAAACACCACCGCCACCGCCAGCAGAATGCGCAAGGGACCGAAGTTGTTACGAAGTCCGCTGAACCTCTCGTCCGTCATACATGCGGCGCCGGGCCAATTGCTTCGCTGTTATACCAGCCACGTTCAGCATAACGGCGCGCCCTGCGCTGAATTAATACCGGCGCGGAGGCGCGAGGCCGAGCCAGCGCCGGATGCGCGGCTTGATCCACAGCCACAGGCCGCTCAGGATCACCAGCGGCATCGCAACCCAGCGGGTGAACCAGACTGCTTGCGGGATGTGCGCGACCGGGCCGTACAGGTAGCCGAGGATGGGAATGCTCAGCACCATATGGAGCGTTCGGATGAAGGTGCGTTCCTGTGAGGCGGTCATACGGGATCCATGCGCGATCCTGCTATTCGGCTCTGGCGCTGACCATGCGGGTGCGCGGCAGTGCGAATCCGGCGGCGATGATCCACAGGTAGCCGGGGAAGCGTGTGAGCGGAATCAGGATGTCGAAGCGCGGCGCAATCAGGCCGAACCAGCTCAGCTCTCCGATGAGTGCGATGACCAGTCCGCAGATAGCCAGCCAGCGTGGCAGGAGCCGGTAGAACAGAGCAGGCACGGAAAGGCCGGCGCAGAGCAGACCAAGCGTTGTCGCGTAGCCCGTGCCGCCGAGCGCGAATGCGAAGAGGAAGAGAGCGTGAGCGAGCGAGGCGTCCGCAGCCACACCCGGCTGGGCCAGCACCCAGAAGAGACCTGCCACCAGCAGCGAATTGAACGACGCAAACCACCCGCCGAAGAGTGCGATCCTGACTCCAGTGACGCGGACACCGAGGAATTGCATGCGATTGGTCGCCGCCGCGGTGTAGAGGCCAAGGACAATGGCAGCGCCGAACTGGAAGAAGGCGCAAAGCTGCGCGTGCGCCGCATTCGCCGAGAAATAGGCCGACAGCACGGCAGGAGCATCGCTGGGCCGGGGAAAGCGCAAGGCGGGATTGCTGAGTACAAACAGGCCAACCCCAAACAGGGCGGCAGAGACCACGGCCAGCGCGCCCGGATGCGGGCCGGGTGCGGCCTTGCGGAGTGCGGAAGACGCAGCGGTGCTCATGGAATTACCTCCAGGTCTCCAATTTTAATTACAAACTGTAATGATTTATCTTAAGAATTGTAAAGAGTAGACTCGGCACATGGCTGGGCAGCCTGAGGGTCCGACCGACCGCTCTCGTCTCCTTTCTGCTGACCAAGATCGGTACCCGTGCCGCAACACGCTTCGCCGAACGGCTCGCCGCCCTCGACCTGCAACCGCAGCACGCGGGAATCCTCCGCCTCCCTGGGCCAGAGGGCGGGCTGAGCCAGCAGGAACTGGCCGATCAATGCTGAAGCAAATCGGTCAGATTGCGCAGGCGCCCGACCAAGCAATGTGCGCGGGATTAGCCGCGGCGGAACGCGCCAGGCTGGGCAGTCTGCTGCAGCGGATCGCCGGCCGGCAGGGCTCAAACCCGGGATACATCCGGGCTATCGGTCATTGCGGCGATGAGCTCGCGCACGTGCTCGCTGAGCGGCGTCAGCAGAGTATGCTGCTGCTGCACCACCTCGCTGAGAAGGCTGAGGCCGACCGCGAGCCTGGTCGCGTGACACGCGGTGCACTCCAGCCGATCGCGCAGCGCGCCAACAGCGGCAAAGATGTCGGTGTGGGTGGAGGCGAAGAAGGAGAGCGACTGCAGACCTTCTTCGCCTGGTGTTGGATCCAGTGCGTCCACGGTGATCCGGTAGTGATGAGGCACGATCACGCCTTTTCAATTTCGCGGGCCGCGTTGTCAATCACCTCGACGATGCGGCTACGCTGCTCGGGCGTAAGGTTGCCGGCGCGCAGGCTCAGCGCCATGCGGAAGTTCTGGATGGCGCGCATGATCTGCGGATCGCGCTCGGTGGGACGGGCAGCGCTCCCCACGGCCGCCATGCGCTCCAGGATCTCGTCCACCGCGGCGCGGTTCTGCTCCAGCTCCTTCTTGCCTTCCTCGGTGATCGAGTAGAGCTTGCGCGTGCCCTCGCTCGTGACCGTAGCCAGACCGGTCTCTTCCAACAGCGTGAGCATGGGGTAGATGACGCCCGGGCTGGGCGAGTAGGCGCCGCCAAACTTCTCTTCAATGGCCTTGATCAGCTCGTAGCCGTGGCAAGGCTTCTCGGCGATCAGGTCGAGGATAAGGAAGCGGAGGTCGGCCGAGGCAAAGATCCGTCCTGGGCCGCGTCCGCGCCAGAAGGGACGTTCTCCGTCGCCGAAAGGGCCTGCAAAGGGGCCGCGTCCCCGGAAATGACGTTCCTCACGGGCGCGGTCGCATCCGTGGGATTCTCTGAAGTGCTCTTTGAGGTGTTCAAATGGGTATCTCATGGACGCAGTATCAAGATATATCTTAAACGTGTCAAGACCGATTTTATAGTTTATTTGAGAAGAGCGTGATCCTTCAGGCTCACCGTGCCCGCAGGCCAACTCTGGGGCAGAGGAACAGCCATTCACTGCAAAGTACCAGCTCTCTTGTATGAGGGGCTGCTGTCGTTCCCTGGCCGCGGATTGTGTTAGCTTCGTGAGTTCGAAGAGAACTGGCACCAAGAAAACTGGCAACTGACGAGAGCAATTCGCCGACCGCGGTCTCGCGGCCTGGGACGACGCCCGCAACGCAGGTTGCAGCCTGCGCTTCTGCACATTTTCCAACTCAAGGAGCGCCATGCAGCCATTCCGATTTGCCGCCATTGTCCTGATAGGTACAGGTATCGCCTGTGCCCAAAGCAACTTCTCCCCCACCCCGCTGCGCGCTTTGGATGCACTGGCCGACAGCGGCTCCACTGCCGCACCGGCAGAGCCGAAGGCGCAGAAGATGCTCGACCAGACCTCGATGGATACCAGCGCCGATCCGTGCACCGACTTCTATCAGTACGCCTGCGGGAACTGGGCGAAGAACAATCCCATACCCGCTGACCAGGCGCGCTGGGGCAACTTCGGCATGCTGGCGGAGCGCAACCAGTGGCTGCTCTACAAAGACCTGGAAATAGCCGCCAAGCCCAGCCCCAGCCGCACGCCTCTCGAGGCGAAATACGGCGACTTCTACGCTTCCTGCATGAATGTGGACGCCGCGAATCGGAAGGGCGCGGCGCCCCTGAAGCCGTCGCTGGCCCGGATCGCCGGCCTCAATGACAAGAAGCAGCTCGCAGCGGTCTTGACGGAGCTCGAGCGCCAGGACGGCACAGAGGCAGTCTTCCAGTTCCAGGTGCAGCAGGATGAGAAAGACAGCTCCCAACAGATCGCCGGTGTGCGACAAGGCGGCCTGGGGCTGCCGGATCGCTCCTACTACATAGAGAAATCGGAGCGGGAGACGAAGGTCCGCGAGCAGTATGTCGAGCACATGACGAAGATGTTCGTGCTCGCCGGCGATACACCGGAACAGGCTGCGGCCGAAGCGAAGAGTGTGATGGCGATCGAGACGGCGCTGGCCGAGGGCTCGCTGAGCCGCACCGATCTCCGCGAGCCGGCCAACCGCTATCACATCAAGACGGTGGCGGAGTTGGAGCAGATGGCGCCGGCATTCGACTGGTCGACCTACTTCGGCAAGATCGGCATCGGCTCCTTTCAGTCGCTGAACGTGGCACAGCCGGGATTCGTCGAGGCACTCAACAAAGCGATCGACGCGGAGAGTCTGGAGGCGTGGAAGAGCTACCTGCGCTGGCATGCGATCCACGAAGCCGCACCGTGGCTGAGCGACAACTTCGTCCAGGAGAACTACAACTTCTACAACGCAACGCTGCAGGGGGCGAAGGAGTTGCAGCCGCGCTGGAAGCGCTGCACCCGCGTGACCGATATGTCGCTGGGTGAAGCAGTGGGACAGGACTGGGTGAAGAAAAACTTCCCGCCTGCGGCCAAAGAAAACATGACCAAGCTGGTAGCGGCGCTGGACAAGGCGCTGGGCGAAGACATCCAGCAACTGCCGTGGATGGGCGATGCGACGAAGAAGGAAGCCGAGGCCAAGCTGGCCATGTACCGCAACAAGATCGGCTATCCGGACAAGTGGCGCGATTACTCGAAGTTGACGGTTGAGCGCGGCGACCTGCTGGGCAACGTGAACCGCGGCGACGAGTTCGAGCGGCAGCGCAACCTGAACAAGCTGGGCAAGCCGGTGGACGAGGCCGAGTGGGGCATGACGCCGCCTACGGTGAATGCCTACTACGACCCCAGCATGAACGACATCAACTTCCCGGCCGGCATTCTGCAGCCGCCCTTCTATGCGCTGTCGGCGGACGCCGCGGAGAACTTCGGCGGCATCGGCATGGTCATCGGGCACGAGATGACGCACGGCTTCGACGATGAAGGCTCGAAGTACGACGGCAAAGGCAACCTGCGCGAGTGGCAGACGGCGGCGGACCGCAAGGCCTTCACCGAGCGGACCGACTGCGAGGTGAAGGAGTACAACAACTTCGCGCCCGAGCCGGGTGCCAACGTGAACGGCAAGCTGACGCTGGGGGAGAACACCGCAGACAACGGCGGTATCCGCATCGCGTTCCTGGCGCTCCAGAACACGCTGGCCGCAGAAGGCAAGAAGGTCGACGGGCCCAAAGAAGGCAACTTCACTCCGGCGCAGCAATTCTTCATCTCCTACGGGCAGATCTGGTGCGAGAGTCGGCGTCCGGAGTACTCACGCATGATGGTGAAGGTGGATCCGCACTCGCCGGGCAAATTCCGCGTCGACGGAGTGGTCCAGAACTTCGATGAGTTCGGCAAGGCCTTCCACTGCAAGAAGGGCTCGCCGATGTATCCGGAGAATAGCTGCCGCGTGTGGTGAGGGTGCTGGCCGCATGGGCAAAGGCGGCGGCGCGTTTTGTAGGGTTCGTGTCCTTTGGTTGCTCACTTGTAATTGGGTGGGCGACTCGAATTTGAAACAGCAGAGCCCTTCGCTTCACTTCGCTGCGGTAGGGATGACGATCCATGGAGAATGGTCAGCTGACGCTTTTTTTAGCTGACCGCGAGCAGCTTTTCTGGGAGCGAGTAGCCCGAAGGTGCACTAACCTTTTACAATGCAGGCGGGTCCCCACCCAGATTTTCAGTTCAAGCTGTTTTGGCAGCCTCGACGCATGTCGTGTGCATCGGGACGAAGGAATCGAATGAAGTTGAAGAATTTCGGCCGGGCTGCATTAGCCCTAGCCGCCTCTGCCGTAGCGATCCTCGGCATGACGTCCTGCAGTCTCAGCTTCACAGTTGGCTATCTGTTCATCACGGGTGCTGCGACCGGAGCCGGTATCAACAATGGGCAGATTGCCTCTTACAAAATCAAGAACAACGACGGAACGCTGCCGCTAACCACCACCGTCGGCTCCGGCGGCCCAAACCCGATCCAGGTGGTTGTGAATTCGACCGGCACGTACCTCTACGTGCTGAACGCGGGAACCGGCACGGACGCAAGCCCCGCGGTCGGCCAGATCGACCTGTTTGCCATCGGCGGTTCCGGCGTGCTCACCCATCAGGCGACCTTCCTTCCGCAGGGCTCTAACACCAGGAACATCGCGATCAGTGGCAATTTTCTGTATGCGCTGGACGAGTTCGCTCCCGGACAGAGCTACGGCGACGTCTCGGCCTTTTCCATTGACTCAGCCACCGGCCGGTTGACCGCGGTTCTGAACAACCAGCAGCGGGATGCGACCGGGCTGCCCTTGACCTACTTCCCGGTCGGCACCAACCCGACCTGGATGACCGTGAGCGGCGCCTTCGCATATATCGCCGAGCAGGGACCGGCGACTGGCGCAACTCCCGAGGATCCCGCGCAGGCGATCTTTATCTACAACCAGAGCGCCACCAGTGGCCAGCTCACCCTGACACAGAACACGCCGACACCGACCGGTGCCACGCAACTGACCTATGTGTACGCGACCGGCACCTCCCTCTATGCGCTCGATGCAGGTCCGGCCGGCTCGACCGGGTTCATCCTGCCCTACACCGTCGGCTCAGGCGGCACCCTGGCCGCGGTTCCCAGCGGGGCGCGCGCCAACAATGCGCAGAGCCAGTCGCCCGTCGGCCCCTCGCGCATCCTCAAGGAGACCAGCCATCCCTTCCTGTGGGTGGCCAACTCCGGCATCAACACCAATCCGGGCGCAGGCGGCAATGTGATCACGGCCTACAACATTCAAACCAATGGCCAGCTCTTTGATGCCAACACCGGCGGCGCCAACGGAGAGACGGCGGGATCGGGCACGCGCTGCCTGGTAGAAGATCCGTCGAACCAGTACGTGTACGCGGTGAACTTCAATGACAGCACCATCACGGGCAAGAAGATTAACCAGCAGACAGGTGGGTTGGACGCGCTGGCCAAGGCCATGCCGGCGCCTCCAGGATCGCCGACCTGGTGTGCGACGACAGGCAGCACCTTCTAGATAGACATTCGGCGGGGAGCGCTGGCGGATGGTTACAATAAGCCAGAACTCCCTGCACTCTTGAGGAATCGCGCTGCCGCGCAGCAACTGCATTGTCAGAGGCGCGGGCCGGCGATTGGAAATGACCGGGATCCCAGGACTCGCAAGAAGCTCGGGATTCGAGATGAAGGACGAAGGAACCGAATGAAGTTCAGTCAACTTGGCCAGCTTGCTCTGGCGTCAGCAGTCTCCGCCGCCCTGGTGCTGGGTATTACCGCCTGCGGGCAGAGCAACACCATCGACTTCGTCTATGTAGCCTCGGCGAACAACAATCCGGGAAACGTGTACGGCTTTGCGTCGGACGGTGAATCGGGGGCGCTGACGCAGATCCTCGGCTCGCCCTTCCCCGCGGGCCGGAATCCCATCGCCCTGCTCGCCACGCCGAACGGTAAAGAGGTCTACGCGCTCAATCACGATGACAACACCGTGATCGAGTTCATCGTGGGCTCGGACGGCAAGCTCTTCGCGCAGAACACCTACAACATCCAGTCCGGCACCAACCCCAATGGCATGGCCGTCAGCCCGGACGGCAAGACGCTCTACGTGGTGGAAGCCTACGGCCTGGCTCCGAACAGCACCCCGTATAGTCCGACCACCCCCGGCATCGGTGCCCTGGTCCAGTTCCCCATCAACGCGGACGGCAGTCTGGGCACCGAGGCCGCGTATGCCACCTGCAACAACCCGGTAGCCGTGACGGTGCTGGGCAGTGCGACCAACGCCGCCGGCGGCGCGGTTTATGTGGTCAACGATCCCGCCGGACAGTTGACTACGCTGATCGACACCGTGGCCACCCAGAATCGCGGCGCGACCGGCAGCGCGACCGTGATCTATCCCGCGGTGGGCGCATGCAGCGGCGGAACGGCGCCGGTGGGCCAGATCTCGAGCTACGTGATCAATTCCAACAACGCACTCACGGCGGGCGCCAACTCGCCGATCGCAGCAGGCGTAGCGCCGAGTGCGATTACCACCGATCCCACCAACCGCTTCGTCTACGTGACCGACTTCAAGCAGAACCTGGTCCTTTCCTACAGTGTCCAGGGCAGCGGCGGCGCGATCATCCCCCTGTCCACCAGCACCACGCCGACCGGTAATCTTCCCAGCGCGATCACGGTCGATCCGACGGGGAAGTACATCTACGCGTCCAATTACCTCGATGGCACGGTGAGCGGCTACGCCTTGAATGCCACCACCGGCGTGCCCAGCAGCCTTGCCGGTACCTCCAGCACCTCCGCAACCGATCCTGGCCCGGCCGCGATTTCAGTCGAGAATTCAATCGGCCGTTATATCTATACGGCGAACTTCGTCGGCAACTCGGTGTCGGGGCTGTTTCTCGATCCCAACGCGGGCACCACGCACATTGTGCAGAACTCGCCCTTCCCCGGTGTCGCCAAGGCCACAGCCGTCGCGACGGTGAAGCACGGCGACCACGCCATCCAGGTGAATCCGACGTACTAACATGCGCAGCATAGCTAAGAAAGGCCTGCCCGGTTGGGCAGGCCTTCTCAGCTGAAAACTACCGCTTTCCATGGCACGCAGGATTGGCGTCACCGAATCTCCGAAACGCCGCATCTTACCTGTGGTCTACGATGGACTGCGTTCAGAAGAACGTCCATCATGGCCGGTGCTGGGGGCGAGTTGAATTCACTGGATCCATCTGGAGGGAGTGCCGGCGAGGCACTCGAAGTATGGGCTCCGGCTATGGCACATGCTCGACCGTCCGCCGGCCCATCCTTGCACTCTGTGCAGTTCTATGAAGACGACTCCGTCTTTCTCGGCGATTTGAGCGAGTTCGTCGGCTCTGCGCTAGGTAGCGGGGCAGCCTGTGTGATGATCGCAACCGAGGCGCACCGGGGCGGGGTCGCGGACCGCGTGAATGCCTGGGGTATTGATCTTTCCGTAGCCATTCGTGCCGGCCGCTACATCTGTCTGGATGCGGAGCGGACCCTGGCGAAGTTCATGGTTGACGGATGGCCGGACGAAGAGTGCTTCTACAGCGTGATCGAACCAGTGCTGCTGCAAGCCAAGCTGGCGACCCTTCAAAAAGCGGCCCCTATCGCAGCATTTGGCGAGATGGTGGCTCTTCTGTGGGCTGAGGGGAAGTGCGAAGCTGCCATTCGTCTCGAACAGCTATGGAATGAGCTCTCGCGCAGGCATAACTTCTCATTGCGATGCGCCTATTCCATCGAATGTTTTGGCCAGAATGGGCATGACGGATTGTTCAACCGGGTATGCGATGAGCACGATCATGTCGTTCCCACGGAGAGCTATACCTCACTTGGAAATGAACGCGAGCGGCTGCGGATGGTCAGCACTCTGCAGCAGAAGGCTCAGACCCTGCAGGCTGCGGTCGCAGAACGCGAGCAGGAGATTGCGCAACGCAAGCACGTCGAAGAGAAGCTGCGACGAACCGAGCAGTTTGCGCAGAAGGTGGTGGAAAGCAGCGTCGACTGCATCAAAGTCCTGGATATAGAAGGACGAGTGGAGTACATGAGCGCACCGGGACAGAGGGCGCTGGAGATCGAGGACGTCGGGCCATTCCTGGGCAGGCGGTGGGTCGATTTCTGGAAGGAAGAAGACCGGCCGCGTGCCGAAGCGGCGTTAGCCAAGGCGCAGGCGGGTGGATTGGGCAGCTTCGAGGGAGACTGCGCGACGCAGAAGGGCACACCGAAAAGCTGGGACGTCAAGATCACGCCGGCGCTGAGCGGCGATGGGAAAATCGAAAGGCTTATTGCCGTCTCGCGAGACATCACAGAACTCAAACGAGCCCAGATGGCCCTGATGCAGGCGGAGAAACTGGCGGCCGCCGGCCGGCTGGCCGCAACCATCGCTCACGAGATAAATAATCCTTTGGAAGCCGTAACCAACTTCATCTATCTGGCGAAGACCACCGAAGGCATTCCAGAGTGTGCCGGACGCTTGAGATTGCCGACCGGGAGCTTGCACGCGTGGCCCAGATTGCGCAGCAGACACTTGGCTTTTATCGCGACAACTCTCAGCACAAGTGGGTCAGCCTTTCCGAACTCATCGGCGAAGTGGTGACGCTGTATGAGCGCAAGCTGCGGTATAAGCGGCTCGAGACGGAGATCGAAGTGGATGCGGAGCTCAAGCTGCACCTGAAGCATGGCGAACTGAAGCAGGCCTTGTCGAACTTAATTGCTAATGCGATCGACGCCTCCAGCGAAGGTGGAAAGCTGTGGTTACGCGCCCGCGCGAACAAGAACTGGACCAACGGCCTCGAAAAGGGAATTCGCATTACCCTGGCAGACAACGGCAGCGGGATGTCCCCGGACGTTCAGCGCCAGATTTTCGTCCCATTCTTCACCACCAAGCGCGACGTGGGCACTGGCATTGGCCTTTGGGTGACGAAGAAGCTGATCGAGCAGCAGGGCGGATATCTGCGATTTCGCAGCAAACAGGGTCAAGGCGCGGGCACGGTGATGAGCGTCTTCCTTCCCCTGACTCACACTTAAGTTGAGAGCACGAACGGGATCCTGTTCACGATGATGCATCCTGCCGCCGTATACGAAACGCACATGGCTTCCTATGTCGTATGCGGCCCTTCCGCCAAGGGCGATGGCATTGCTTCGGAAGCGGAATCAACATCCAAAGACAGCAAGAGCGATCGCAAGCGAGTGCTGGTGGTTGATGACGAGGATCTGATTGCGGACAGCGTTGCCGCAATTCTGAACCGCAACGGATATTCTGCGACCGCAAGGTACAGTGCAAAAGCGGCCATTCAGTATGTCGAAACCGAGTGTCCGGACATCATCGTCTGCGATGTGATCATGCCGGACTCCGACGGTGTTCAATTGGCGAAAGCGATTCGTCAGCTCTGCCCCGATGTGAGAGTCCTTCTATTCTCCGGCAATGCCGCGACATCCGATGTTTTACATCGTGCGTCGAAGCAGGGCGATTCGTTCGAAGTGCTGGCGAAGCCCGTCCATCCCCTTCAGCTCTTGAAGGCTCTGAAATCCTGAAAAACGTCGCGCCATAGGCAGTGTTTTGCAATGCAGGTGCCGCGAACGGCACTTCAGGGCACGCTCGGCGGCTCCGCGGGCATCAGGTTATGCGTCCAGCGTTTGATCCAGCGCTGGCCGGGGCGCTCCACCAGGTACATCACCGCAATCGAGATCAGCACCAGCAGCGCATAGGAGAGCCAGGGATCGAAACGCAGCAGCCCGGCGCGCGCCAGCAGGTGGGTGTCATCGTGCAGCAGGTTCCACAGATTGAAGTGCAGGATGTACAGACAGTAGCTGGCCTCGCCGATCACGAGGAGCGGATAGATGGAGAAGAGTCGCGTGAGGAAGTTTCGTCCGGCCAGCGCGAGCACGATCATGGCGTAGAACGGCATCAGCAGGCCATCGTGCATGAACACATAAGGCATGTGGCTGCCGAAGCACATGATGGTATAGAGCGAGGCGAAGGCGGCGATGCCCAGCGCCGTGCGCAGATGACTCCGCTCCGGGATCAGATCGTTCAGCCCGGCCAGTGCCATGCCAAAGAGAAACGATGGCAGATGCTGCAGCGGGCCGAACTTGACGGCGCGCAGCCACCAGCCATTGGAGTAGCGGCCGAGCTGCGGGTCGCCATCGGGATTCAGGATCATGTAAAGCGCAGGCAGGATGAAGCTCAGGCACCAGAAGCCGAGCATCGTCCACACAATGCGATTGCGCGTGCGCGGGCGGCGCAGCGTCACCAGCCACGGAAAGAGCGCATAGAAGAAGACGTCCGTGGTGAGCGTCCACGCAGGGGCGTTCCAGAAGGTGCAGAGGTTGGGCGACCAGCCTTGCGCCAGCAGCAGCGTCAGCCCCACGCCCCAGGCGAACTCGCCGTGCGGGCGAATGCGCCACTCCTGCTGCAACACGATCACCGACATGAGCAGCGAGAAAACGAATACCGGATAGATGCGCGAAAAGCGGGCCATCCAAAAGCTGCGCGCGCGCATCAGGCCGCGGTCGGCGCGCTCGCGGTAGTTGTAGGTGAGCACGAAGCCGGAGAGCAACAGGAAGAAGCTGACCGAGACGTATCCGTTGTCGACGACGGGGGCGAAAGGGCCAAAGATCTTGGGATCCGAGAAGTGGAAGAAGACGATGTTGAGCGCGGCCAGCGCGCGCATGCCGGTCAGCGCATCCAGCCGCGAGCGCCGGGCAGCGGGAGATTGCACGTGAACTGTAGCCGTGGCCATTGCATGCTCTGACGACGTCCCTGTAGCGGATGTTTCCGCCCTGACCGATGTTTCCGGGCTTTCGGGAGAAGTTGCTGGCAACGTGGTCGACACACTGGCTCCGCGGGGGGACGTATCAGAGTGCGCGCGAGGCGCGGCCCTTGTTCATTCGATGATAGTCGACGGGCCGAGGCGGAATCCTCCACCGAAGATGCAGGCGAGAGGCCTTGGCGCGCAACCTGAACCAGTGCTAGAGGATGTCCTGCGTAGATTTTCCGTAAATATGAGCACGGGTTGCGATGGAGGCTCTAGGCGGTCACCAGGGAGCCGACGCGCTCACCAGACACCACGCGCAGGATGTTGCCCGGCGTGTTCATGTTGAAGACGATCATGGGCATCGCGTTGTCCTTGCATAGGCTGACGGCGGTCATGTCCATGACCTTGAGGCCCCGTTGCAGCACCTCGAGGTAGGTGATCTCTTCATACTTAATGGCGTCCTTGGTCAGGACCGGGTCCGCGCTGTAGATGCCGTCCACCTTGGTAGCTTTGAGGAGGATGTCGGCCTTGATCTCCATGGCGCGCAGCGACGCGGCCGTGTCTGTGGAGAAGTACGGGTTGCCGGTGCCGGCGGCGAAGATCACGACGCGGCCCTTCTCCAGATGGCGGATGGCGCGGCGGCGGATGTAGGGCTCGGCCACCTGGTTCATCTCGATCGCAGACATGACGCGGCTGTGCACGCCGCACTTCTCCAGGGAGTCCTGGAAGGCAAGGGAATTGATGACCGTGCCCAGCATCCCCATGTGGTCGGCAGAGACGCGATCCATGTGGCGCGCTTGCTCCGCGACACCGCGGAAGAAGTTGCCGCCGCCGACCACCACAGCGACTTCGACACCCATCTGACGGATGTCGGCGATCTCCATGCTGATCTGGTGAACGGTGTCCACGTCGACACCGAAGCCGCGTCCGGCGGCGAGGGCTTCGCCTGAGAGCTTGAGCAGGATCCGCTTATACATTCCTTGTGAGTATCGCATAGCGGGCAAGCCCGAACGGGCCGGCGTATCCTGTCGGGGCGGAGGAACAGATGCCCGGCTGCCGCCTGAGACCGAAGATGCCGCTGGGCGCCCTCGTGGAGTGCCTGTGGTATTGGGAGGGCGCGCCAGGTCCGCACCTGCAGGAACGCCTGCTACCCCAGGGACAGGCAGCGATGATCCTGAACCTGCGCGACCAGCCCATCGCGATTTACGAAGACAAGGGCGGCGCGCAATATTACGGAACAGCGGTCCTCTCCGGCGCTCG
>JAUTWX010000501.1 GCA_030838385.1 Acidobacteriaceae bacterium | reverse complement strand
AGGTCTTCCTCATCGATCCAGCGACCGCTCGCATCGATGTGCAGGTTCGAATCCCGGACCGGGACCTGCTTGATGGCGACGATGATCTTCATACGTTCTTTGCTCCATTCGACGGTGTTGCGTTAGCAATCGACTGAGCCGCAATTTGGGCAATATCGAGCAGTTGCGGAGGCGTGTCGCTGGTGGCGGCCAGCGCATCGCGAAACATGGTGTTGCAGAAGGGACAGGCGGCGCCGACGATGCTGGCGCCGGTCGCGGCGAGCTCTTTCGCGCGCACGTGGCTCACGCGCTCGCCGGATTCTTCGCCCAGGAAGGCGAGCCCGCCGCCGGCCCCGCAGCAGAAGGAGCGTTCGCGCGCGCGCGGCGGATCGATGACCTTGCCGGAGCGTGCGAGCACCTCACGCGGCTGATCGTAGGAGCCGCGATAGCGACCGAGATAGCAGGGATCGTGGTAGACGATGTCCGGCCCGTCCGTTTTGGGCAGCTTGTCCTGATAGCGCGCCATGAACTCACTGTGATGCTCGATCTCGGGCAATTCGCCCCCCTCTGGCAGATAGTCCTTCCAGTCCTTGGCAATGGTGCGGACGCAGTGCGGACAGATCGTCACAATCTTTGTGACTTTCTGCTGCTTCATGATTTCCAAATTCTGCTCCGCGAGCTGCTGGAAGACGAGATCGTTACCCAGGCGGCGGACCGGATCACCGGTGCATTTTTCTTTTTTCAGAACCCCATAAGACGTGCCGAGATAGTCCATCACCTTCGCGAAGGACGCGATGATCTCGCGGCCCTGGCGATCGTAGGCGCCCATGCAGCCCAGCCACAGGCAGTACTCCTGCGAGCCGTCGAAGATGGGAAGCTCCTGCTTCTTGATGAACTTGTCGCGTTCGGTGGAGCTCATGCCCAGCGCGTTGCCGCTGCGCTCGAGCGCAAGAAACAGCTTGGTGCCGTGATCGTCTTCCCAGGCGCCGGTGTTCACGGCGCCGCGCCGCAATCCGATGATGATGGGCAGGTGTTCGATGCCGACCGGGCACTGATACTCGCATGCGCCGCAGGTGGTGCACTGGAAGGCCGCCTCCTGCGAGTTGTACTTGCCAAGCAGCGGCTCCTCCGAATGCGGACCGAGATCATTGAGATAGCTGCGCATGCCGAGAATGATCTCTTTCGGGTTCAGCACCTTGCCGGTATTGTTGGCCGGGCAGTGCTCGGTGCAGCGGCCGCATTCGACGCAGGAGTAGGCCTGCAGCGCCACCAGTTGGGTGACATCCTTGCCAGCCACTAGGCCGAAATCTTCGTCTCCGGCGAGCGGCGGGATGTGGCTGAACTCGCCGCGGGAAAGAAAGATGGTGATGGGGCTCAGGACCAGGTGCAGGTGCTTGGTGTGCGGGATGAGCGGCAGGAAGATCAGGATGCAGAGCGCGTGTCCCCACCACAGGCCGCGCGCCATGGTGGAGGTGGATGGAATGGTGAAGGCCGCAAGATAGGTGGCCATGAGCGCAAAGATGAGGAACGCGATCACACCGGATTCGTAGGAGACCTTGCGTCCCAGCCAGATGGGGCGCGCGAAGAAACGGCGCACGAAGAGGCCAGCGATGGAGACCGCCACCAGCAGCGCGAAGAGGGCCGCTAACCAGAAGTAGAAGCCACCGAACCAGAAATTAAAACCGCCGACTCGGCCATCGGCGTTAAGAAAGCCGAGCCGGAAGCCGGATGCGAAGTGGTTGAGCGAGACCAGCGCAAAGGCGAGAAAGCCCCAGAAGACGAAGGCGTGCGCGAGCCCGGGAAGCGGACGCTCCTTGATGACCTTCGCCTGGCAGAGCACCTCCCAGAAGAATTCCCAAATTCGCTTGCCGAGCGGGGCGATGTGGAAGTCGGGGTCTTTTCGAGCGGTGAAGACGTTGCGCAGCACACGGTTGAAGCGCCAGAAGAAGCCGGCCAGCGAGAGCACGATCAGCAACGCAAGCAATACCATCTCCAGCGTTGAGAACGAGGGCGGCTCCGCGTAATGAAGAGTCTCGTAATTGAGAGTCAGGACGAGCACGTGTGCCGCTGTCGCGGTGTTCATGAGGCTGTAACCTGGGCAGCGCTCTTACCTTGGTAAGACGCCTTCGAAAATTCGCTTGCGCAATCGTGGCCAGAGCGCGTAGAACGGTGAGTGCATATTCTACCGATGAGTAAGATATCAACCGGTAGAGGCAGTGTCAATCGCTGACGGAGTGGAATGATGCACAAGCAGTCCGCGGCCCTGCAACCGCATCGCCGGCTGTTCGCCGACCGTAGACGCAACCCGGACGGCAAGCGGGGGGCGGTGCTCCATACCGCAGTTTGCATGTTCCTTGAGCGCTCCTATGGACGCACGTCGATGAACGACGTCGCTATGCAGTTGAACATCACAAAGCCGGCGCTCTACCACTACTTCCGCAACAAGGAAGAGATTCTGGTGGAGATCTACCGGTTGGGGACAGACCTGATCGATGGAATGCTGGACTCGATCGAAGCCGATGAAAAGCCCGGACTGGACAAGGTAGCAGACTTTATCGCGGGCTACATCCGGATCATCACCGGCGATTTTGGCCGTGCCGTCATCCGGCTGGACGATGGCGAGTTATCTAAGGCCGGCCGCAAGCTGGTGCGCGGGCGTAAACGCGAGATCGATCATCGGGTGCGCGCCCTCATCGAGGGTGGCATCAGGGACGGATCGATTGCGTCCTGCGACGCAAAGATCGCGTCCTTCATTCTGGCGGGTTCGATTCATGGCATGGCGAGCTGGTACGAGCCGGCAGGCCCAATGGAGCTGACTGCGATTACCGCAGAGTACGTGCGGGTGCTCACAGCAGGTCTCGCGAACGGTGGCGTGGCGGAGCTGATGCAGCCCGCCTCGTTGGCATTCAAGAGCAGCGCTCGCATCCAGGGTTAGCAATCAGGGTTAGCAATCAGGGTTAGCAGTCAGGGTTAGCAGTACCGACGAGAGATCGACGAGGAGAGCATGGAAGCTGTTGCCCAGCGGGAAGCCGCTACAAACCAAGCCGCCACAATCAGGACCGGCACCCCCCTGCTGCTGCGCAAGGCCGCAGTGCTGGGCGCAGGTACCATGGGCTCGCGGATCGCCGCGCATCTGGCGAATGCCGGCCTAAGCGTGCTGCTGCTGGACCTGCCCGGGGCCGAAGGCGCCCGCAACGCTGTTGCGGATAAAGCTGTGGATGCGCTGAAGAAGAGCAAGCCTGCCGCGTTCTACACGCCGGCTGCCGCCGCTCGCATTTGCACTGGCAACTTCGAGGACAATCTGCCGCAGCTCGCCGAGTGCGACTGG
>JAUTWX010000435.1 GCA_030838385.1 Acidobacteriaceae bacterium | reverse complement strand
GTAGTGCTGGGTCGACTTGGCCTTCTCACTGGCCTGGATAAACGCGCTTTCTGTCTTCTGGTGGGCGCTTCCGCCCTTGCCCGGCTTGAGCCATTCGATATCGATCACCAGCACCTTGGGCGGCGGAGTCGCCTTCGCCCCACTCTCCTGTGCCTTGGCGGCTGGGAGTCCCGAGACTCCGCCAATACAGAGACACAGCCCTGCACAAAATCCGATTGTCTTGCTAAACATATGATCCTTCTCTCGAGCGTAAAGAGGCAGCGGTTGAATTACGGGGATGGTCAGCAAATGGGGGAAGGGGCCCTTACTCGGAAAACAGATTGGCAGCAAGCGGGAGAGGTGCTTTGCCAAGCGAAAAGCACAGACAGCGCAGGCAGAACACACCCTGAACGCGACCGTTCTCTCAAGGAACGGCTGCGCAGAACGAACGCTTCCAATGAATGCTATCTGTGCATTGCTTTATATACCCGGCAGCCACGCCGTGCAATGGAATACGCAAAGTGACACATTAAGCTGCGGCGGTACGCGCAGGAGACGGTCGCGCGTCTCTCCGCATGCTCGGAGCCGTTGCTATGCCACGGTGACGAGTCCAGACTCGCGCCACCATCCGCACGGCCAGCAGCGCTAGCGTGCTCCAGCATAGCCACACCAGCGCAGTACGCAGATGCGCCGCAGTGGTGAGCGACACCCCCAGGCCGCCGCCGATCGCAAGATAGGCGGCCACGCACATGGGGCACTTCGGCACCAGCGCCAGCGCAACGCTGGGCAAGGCCCAGGCTGCCGCGCCGCGTGTGCGCTGCGTCACTTGACTCTCCCGAGCCCGACCGGCGACGGCTGGACTACTCGGGACTGGGTCCGCGGTCGCCGCGTCTCCTGCCGGCGAACGGCGAGGAGAGGCGGCGATCCGCCGGCACGGGCAGATGGGCCGCACGGGAAGAGCGCACAGACCGTCGCCACTATCCCTATTTGTCGCCGCCGCTGTCACGCGTGCGCCTCGTCATGGCAGCAGCCTGCAGCCTTCGGGGTGGCCTCGTACTGATCGTGCCGTCTCACCCAGTCAACGATCTTCCCGTCAGGCCCTCGCTCATTGCGACCCTTGGGCGCCAGATCGAGAAAATGATTCACGCCGATGATGGAGTCAAGACCGCGCGCGTAGGTGGAGTAAGTGTGGAAGATCTGCCCCGATGGATCTTTGTAAAACACGCTCAGTCCCGGCAGTTCTTCACTCATGTATCGCTTCTCTTCGATGATTCCGTAGTTATAGGGAAGCTTGACCGCCTCCACCTGATCCTTGGTGAATGAGACGCCGTAGTCGTAGTTGAAGTCGCTTCCCTCTGACGAGACCCATGGGAAGTGCCAGCCCATCCGCTTCTTGTACGCCGCGAGCTTGCTGTATGGCGCGTGCGAAATACACATCAGGATCACGTCATGATGCGATAGATGTTGATTGGGACCATCGATGTGGTCCGCCGTTAACGAGCATCCCGGACAGCCCTCGGTCCACTCCGGCGCGAACATGAAGTGGTAGATGATGAGCTGGCTGCGTCCGGCGAAGAGTTCCGCCAGCGTTACCTTGCCCTTCTCGCTCTCGAAGACGTACTCCTTCTCCACCTTCTCCCAGGGCAGTTCGCGAAGCGTCTCAGCCATTGCTTCGCGCGCATGCGTGAACTCCTTCTCGCGCTTCAGAAGCTCCGTGCGGGCCTTCACCCACTCCTTGTGCGATACGACCTTGTGATCTACTGCTTCCGCTACTGGCATTGGCGATCTCTCCTCTCTGGTTGTTCCATCTCCAGTGTCTGCATGCTCACTCCTTATTCAACCGCTTGTCGTTCATCTCGGGGCTCCGTGAACATTTCCGCTTCAGAGCTTTCGGGGAATCGTCCTCGGTTCTTTAGATCTACGTCACCTCTGCATCGCGCTTTCGGAAGGCGGCTTCTCCAACGTCGGACACCTCGACCCACTTCGGGTCAGGCGAGGCCTTGGCGTCGTAGTTGTCGTGCCAGTTCCACCACTTGTATGGCAGGGTCTGGGGATAGCCCTCGGGCGAGTCCTCCCAGTTTTCCTGGCGTCCGAGCGCGGTCATGTCGAGGTAGCTCCAGGTGCTCCCCATGGCTTCGTCGCCGCGGTTGTTGATGAAGTAAGTGCGGAACACTTTGTCGCCGTCGCGGATGAATGCATTGTGGCCGTGCCATTCGTTCACGCCGAAGTCGGTGTCGAAGCTGTCGGTGATGGTGTACCACGGCATCTTCCAGCCCATCCGCGCCTTCAGGCGCTGGATGTCCTTCTGTGGCGCGCGCGAGGCATACGCGAGCGTGGTGTCGCGGGCGTTCAGATGAGCGAGGTGGGCGACCTGGTCCGCTCCCAGAGAGCAGCCGCGGCAGGCATGGTCGGGCCAGCCAAACACGCCTGGTTCAAAGAAGGCGCGATAGACGATCAGTTGACGGCGGCCCTCGAACAGATCGAGCAGGCTCGCTCTGCCCTTGGGCCCGTCGAACGCATACTTCTTCTCCACGGTCAGCCACGGCATCCGCCGACGCTCGGCAGCCAACGCGTCGCGCAGCCGCGTCAGCTCTTTTTCTTTCTTCAGAAGCTCTTCGCGCGCCTTCTCCCACTCTGCCTCCGAAACCACTGCGTGTTTTATTTCCAGCGTCTGCATGTTGACTCCTTTCATGTTTGTCGCGATTTGGGTTCTAAATCGGTTCTCAGCGCTACTTGCTTTCTGCCGCTGAGCGAATAAGCCCCAACATGTTGTCCCAGCCGGTGCTTACGTTCGCCGACACTTCCTCGGGGATCAGCCCCATGGCGGTGTGAGCGAAGCGGAGAATTGTGGCACCGCCGTCCGCGGTAAGCCGGTATTGCAAATTCGATATGGCGGGGAAGGACATGAAGAGCGGCCCGTAAATCTCCAGCAACTCCGGCGCCTTGATGGCCTGCACGTGCCCCCACATGTGGCCGTTATCCTTGCCAAGGTCGCGATACCAGCGGCCGCCGGGCCACGCCTCGAGCACCATCGGCATTTTGACGCCATCTGGTTTTGCGTTCAGCGGTCCCATCTGCTCAAGGATCGTCTCGAAGACGATCTCGATCGATGCCTCGATCCGGTCTTCCCGCTTGATGGAGAACGTGCGGACGGCTTCGTCCGCGCCGGCCTGCACCATAGTGCGTCCTGCTGCGCTCATAGTTCCTCCTCGTTTCTTGGTTCATGTCCGCCCGCGCGCATCTTCTGCTCCGCGCGTTCCTTGATTCGATCCAACTGGTGTGTCCAGTACCGCTCGAACGTGCTTACCCAGTCATGAACCGGCTTCAGATTGCTGCCGTTCAGCCGGTACATCCGCATCTGGCCATTGCGTGTCACGCTCACCACCCCCACCTTGAGCAACACCGAGAGGTGCTTCGAGACCGAAGGCTGCGGCATGCCCACTGCATCCACCACTTCGTTTACCGCGCGCTCGCGGCCATCACCCAGCACATCGAGAATCTCCCGCCGGCGCGGCTCGGCTACGGCGTTGAAGACATCCAGAGTAGTGGCGGCTCGTGCCATGCATCCATAATATTCCTATATGGGAATATGTCAAGCGAGGCCGCTTATAAAAAGCTGTAGAAGGGGATTCCCCCGCTCCGGCACGAATTCACTCCGCTGTCATTGCGCTCGTATTTACTGGATTGCGCTTACGGATGGACCTCCGCGGTTCCATCATCCGCAAACCCATTCACAGCTTTTTGGGAGGCTCTATGACCTATGCCGCAGCCGGGAAGACGCTCGTCTTCGCCGCTACTGTTGCTCTCTGCGCTCTTGCCATGCCTGCCGGCGCGCAGTCCACCACACCGACGGCCGAGAAGGGCTACTCGATCAGCGTGTTTGCGAAAGGCGTGGCGGGTCAGTACACGGCGCCCGACTCGCTGGCCGTGACCAAGGACCACGTGTACATCGCTTACGGCGATGGAAATGACCCGACCGGCGAGGACGGCAAGTCGAACATGATCGTGGAATACACGAAGGAGGGTCAGAAGACCTTCAGCTTCGCTGTGATCGGCCACAACGACGGACTGAAGGTGAATCCTTACACACACACCATCTGGGCGATGCAGAACGAAGACGCCAACCCGAACCTGGTGATCTTCGATCCAAAGACACGCGAGCAGCGTCAGTACGTCTTTGCCGCGCCTCCGCCCAACGGTGGCGGGTATGACGATATCGTCTTCCGCAACGGCGAGGCCTATTTCAGCGCCTCCAATCCTGCCCACAATCCGAACGCCACCCCGGCCATTGTGAAGGCAAAATTCGTCGGCGATGTGATCGAGGTCTCGCCGGTATTGGAAGGGATAGCTTCCGCCACCGATGTGGTCACGGGCGCGCCGGTGACGCTGAATCTGCAGGACCCGGACTCCATGACCCTGACGCCATCGAACAACCTCCTGCTCGATAGCCAGGGCGACTCGGAGCTCATCATGATCCGCAATCCGGGAAAGAAGCAGAGCGTTCTGCAGATTCCGCTGACCTCACCCTTCGGCACCCCGCAGGTTGATGACACTCTGTTCATCCCGTCCGATGATGGCTTCATGCTGGTCTCCGATACACCTGCGGACACAACCTACATCATTCGCAAGACCCAGTTCATCCCGGGCACCGCTTATTCCGCCGGCGTAGGCGCCGCGAACTCGGCTGGTGTCACGCCTGGTTTCGTGGGACGCCTGGATCTTGACTTCGGCCAACTGACGCCGATCGTTACCGGCCTGAACAGCCCCCACGGTCTCGCCTTCGTGAAATACCGCAATGACGATGACGACGATGACCATCACTGCCGGTAAACCGGACTTGCCCTTGATCCAGAGTCGAAAGGGCGTTGCCGAAACCGGCGACGCCCTTTGATCCTGAATGTTGTCAGTTGATGTCGATCCACAGATTAGCTAAGATAAGTTAGCAGGCTGGAGGACGGCATGATTACAGCGACCATCTTCGAGGCGAAGACGAACCTTTCCGAGCTGGTGAAGTCGGCCCAGCGGGGGGAAACTGTCATCATCACCTCAGGACGGGACAAGACGCCGGTAGCGCGGCTCGAGGCCATGCATCCCGTCCGCAAGAAGCGTCTTGGAGCGTTGGAAACCCCGGGATTTGTCTTGCCGGATGCCTTCTTTGAACCGCTTCCCGAAGAGGAGCTCAAGCTCTGGAGCGGCGAAGGAGAGTGAAGGTCCTTCTGGATACACACGCTCTGCTGTGGGCCGTGTTGTCTCCTGCATCGCTCAGCCGGCAGGCCGCCGCCATGATCGCCAATGAGGCCAACGTAGTCCTCGTGTCCGCCGCTTCTGCATGGGAGATTGCCACCAAGGTGCGGATTGGGAAGCTCGCGGGCGCTGAGGCTCTGGAAAAGAACTTCCTCGATGTGATGGACGATGCCGGCTACACCCTCCTGTCGATCGATGCTGCGGATGCGCTCCGCGCCGGGCGTCTTCCCGGCGAACATCGCGATCCGTTCGATCGCATGATCGCTGCCCAGGCGCTCGCCGGCGATCTGCCTGTCGTCAGCAACGATCCGCAGCTGGATGTCTTTAGCGTCCGCCGCATCTGGTAGTGAGGTACGCGTCAAAGAATCCTGCCTCGAATTCATCTGCGAGAATTGAGAGCGATGCGCCTCATTCCGA
Organism: Acidobacteriaceae bacterium; assembly: GCA_030838385.1. Lineage (GTDB taxonomy): Bacteria > Acidobacteriota > Terriglobia > Terriglobales > Acidobacteriaceae > KBS-83. The sequence goes on along the minus strand of JAUTWX010000435.1, from coordinate 2,388 downwards.
AGTTCCTTCTCTCGGCCACCTCGCCCGACCATTTCCCGCCACCCACGGTGCCTGAGGTCGCCTTCCTCGGCCGCTCGAATGTCGGCAAGTCGAGCCTGCTGAATGCCCTGGTCGGGTCGAAGCAGGCACACGTCTCCTCCACGCCGGGGCGCACACAGTCCATCAACTTCTTCGCCTTGCACGAGTCCGCTGCCACCATGCAGCCGGTGCTCTTCTTCGCTGACCTGCCGGGCTACGGCTACGCGAAAATCTCCAAATCCATCTCCGCCGAGTGGCCGAAGTTCATTGAGCCCTATCTCGCCCTGCGCCCCACGCTCGCTCTCTGCATCTGCCTGGTGGACAGCAAAATCCCGCCGCAGGAGAGTGACGCACAGCTCATCCGTTACTTGAAGGAAATAGAGAAACCCTATCTAGTCGTGGGGACAAAGGCAGACAGAATCTCCGGTAATGAGCGCACCAAGTCAGCCGCCGCCCTCAAGCGCGCACTCGGCATTGAGGAGCTGTTGTTGTGCTCCGCGAAGACCGAGCTGGGGCTGAAAGAGCTGTGGGGGAGGCTGCGGGCGACTGCGGCCGTTTAGGCTGCCGGCTCTAGATCCTTGTGGGATCGCCAAAGATCACTGGCCGAAGCTGCGCACCTCACCGCTGATCTCGATCTCAACTCGAGCAGCCAATGCGCCCTGTTGCGCCCGCTCCTCCACCGCCTCAAGGAATGTCGAATGCTCCGCCTCGTTCATTGGGACACAGCGCTCCAGCCGCAGGGCGCGAGGAAGGTAGCGGGGAGCGCGCGCGATCCAGTTCTGCCGTTCGACATCCCTGTGCGGCAATAGTTGGGCAGCCACCAGGTCAAGCTGCCGGAGGGCAGAGCTGCCTCCCGCTCCGGCGCGCCAGCACACATCACTCGTGGCATCGGGACGCACAGGATCGGGACCCGCTTCGAGCAAACCGGGCAGCGGCCGGGCGCCGCGCGCCACCATCGTATCGATATGAGCGTTGAAGACCGGCTCCGGCGCCCTCCAGCGCAGCATGTCGGGCTGCGCTCCGCGCTCCACCATCTCGGCCAGCACAGGGGCCGCGTCGAGCTCCACCAGCACCGCAATCGGCTGCTTCTTGCGCACCTCGTTCTTCAGGATGCGCAGGGCTTCGTTGAGGGCGGTTACGGCAAAGTCCACAATGCCGTTGCGGACGCAGTGGCGAATCGCCTCGGTGCGCGTTTCGAGCACCAGCGATGCCGCGCCGGCGATGCTGGCCGCGATCAGCAGCGCATCTCCCTCATCGGCCAGACCATCGATCAGCAGCAGACGTCCGGCCAGCGATCCCGTGCCGAATTGGGCAGCAGCGGCCGCGCAGAGCGGCGTGTAATGCGCGCGCACACGCGCCACCGTCGGCATGGTGAAGGGAGGCGGAGTCGTGCGCGCATCGGGCATCTTGCACAGTTAGATGCAACTAATTTTGCTGATTTACCAGGTGCTGATTTACCAGGTGGAGTAAGGCTGGCCGTCGCTTCCCGTGTCTTCCGAACCGCTATGCACATCGTTCACACCGGGTTCGCTCTGATCGATATCCTGCAGCGTGTCATCGGTCGCCGTGACCCAGGTGGTGTCGCTGTGGGTCATCGGATCGATCGGCAGCTTTTTGAGATATCCACTCTGCACCAGGTCGTCCAGAGACTGCGGCGCCTTCGCTTTATCGGCGGTGTAGGCGTCAATGGCCCCGCGCATCACGTGCAGGTCTTCCTTCAGCACGGCCTCTTTCGCCGCCTTGATGGACGCCAGGTACGCCGGAATCGCCACCGCCGCCAGGATCGCCACAATCAGCATGACGATCATCAGCTCGAGCAGGGTAAACCCCGACTCGGTTCCCTTCCCGGCCATCTTCGCCCGTGCAACATTCAGGTTCAAGGTGCGGCCGCGCAGTTTACCACTCCGCATATTTGGTTCCGTTCAGGGCCGTACCCTGGGATTTTGAATAGACATCGAAGAGGTTCTGTCCGCCGAAGGAGTCGCTGTTCGGGTCGTCCTGCTCCGATCGCAGACCCCACTCGGGCTTGTTGGTCATCGGGTCGATCGGAATGCGACGCAGGAAGCGGACCTTCTTGCCCTTGACCTCGATGCCCTTTACCAGCGTCTCCAGGTCCGGCGGATAGTTGTCGCTGTCCACCTTGGTCTGGATGCCGCCCTTGTCTGCCGCGTCCTTGTACTTGTCAATGGCCGCGCGCATCTCCCACAGATCGGCATGTAGCTCGCGCTCCTTCACCCGCTTGATGTTCCAGCGGGCCAGCGGCACCGCCGCCGAAGCCAGCAAGGCCAGGATGGCCACCGTCACGATCAGCTCGATCAGCGTAAGACCGGCCTCGCGCCCGTGGGGCGAGAGCGACGTGCGCGAGCTTAG
>JAUTWX010000420.1 GCA_030838385.1 Acidobacteriaceae bacterium | reverse complement strand
GGTGAGCGAGGTTTGCGGCGCGACCTGCTGTTCGAGCTTCAGCGTCCAAGTCAGTGTGCTGGGGGGTGCGATGTCGGTCTGCACGCTGGAGGGCGAGATGGTTCCTTTGCCGCTGACGGGATCGGAGATTGTTGTGCCTGCGTAACTGAGCGTTGCGTTGTAGGGCGCGGTCTGATCGAGGCGGTAGTTCAGATTGTCGAGCAGGCTTTGTTCGAGTCCGAAGGAGGCGCGCACCGCGGTGGTGCCGTTGCCGAAGGGGTCCCATGCGAGACCGATGCGCGGCTGCGGCAGGAACTTTGCGCGATTGTCAGTAAGGGCGGAGGAGCTGACAGTTGGAGTGGTGTTGATAATTCCATTGGTGAACCCGTAGTTTGCAGCGCGGCCGTTGGCTTCATTCCAGCCGTTGCTGCTTTCGACGCGCAGGCCGGCACGGAGTTCGAGGCGCGGCGTTGCCTTCCAGACATCTTCGACGTAACCAGCGCCGAACCAGGATCGCCAGTTGAGCGGCGTGGGCGCAGGGACGATGGTGAAGGTCTTGATGGTGCCCTGCAGGAATGTCTGCAAGGTGGCGAAGGAGGCCTGGCCGTCCTGATTTTGCGCGAGGTTGTCATTGCTCTGGAGGCGCTGCAGCCATCCGCCGAGTTCGACCTGATGGCGGCCGAAGCTCCAGTAGATGTGGTCGTCGACGGTGAAGAGATTGCGCGCGACAGCGTTGTTGCTGCCGACGTTGCCGCCTGCGCCGGTGATCTGCGATGCGCCATTGGAGGCGGTTGATCCGGAGATGACGATGGCGCCGACGGGGCGGCCGCTAACGAAACCGGGGACATCGACCGTGGAGCTGCCGAGGAAGTAGAACGAGGCGCGGGAGAGGCCGAAGCGCGCGGTGTTGAGCAGGTGTGAAGAGACGATGTGCTGCTCCTCGATGCTCACAACCTGCTCGCGCAGTGTTTCGTCGATAACGGCGAACGGATTGGCGGTGGGAGTGTGGGCGGTGGAATCGTCGATGGTGTAGACGCCGAAGAGCAGGTCCTTTGCGCCGAGGTTATAGTCGGCGCGCGCGGTGCCGAAGTCTTCGCGGATGGTTTGCTTAGGATTGCTGTAGGCGCGTGCAATGCCGGTGGGCTGTCCGGTGGATGGGTCGGTCAGCTCGGCGCCGTTAGGCGTGGGCCAGAGTTGCAGCAGATTGGAGACGCCGGGGGCGAGGCCGACATTGACGAGTGAGCCGCCTGGACCGGTGGGCAGCAGGCCCTGACGCGCGTTCGCGTCGGGGACGAGCGCGACGTTGCTGAGGCCCAGATTTTGTCTGTAACCTTCGTAGTTACCGAAGAGGAAAACCTTGTCGCGGCGAATGGGGCCTCCGAGCGAGCCGCCGAAGTTGTTGCGCTGGAACTCGGGGATCTGCTGCTGGTCAAAGTAGTTGCGGGCATCGAGGGCGCTGTTGCGCAGGAATTCATAGGCGGAGCCATGCAACTGATTGGATCCGCTGGCCGTGACGATGCTGATCTGCGCGCCCTGGCGCTTGCCGAAAGCGGCGGAATAGGTGTCGCTGGAGACATTGAACTCGCGCACGGCATCGACGCCGAGCAACTGTCCGCTGGTGCCGCCGGGCGTGACGTTGATGAGCGATGCGCCGGTGTACTCGACGCCATTGAGGAGGTAGAGATTGTCCTGCGGGCGCCGACCGGAGACGGAGAACATGTTGCCTACCGACGAATTCGACGTGCCGATGCTGCCGGAGCGCTGCGCCGTGTAGTTCACGGTGGCGGGGTTTAGCGTGAGGAGCTGGTCGTAAGAGCGGCCGTTGAGCGGAAGATTTTTTACCTGGCGCTCGTCGACCAGGCCGCTCGTCTGCTGCGTACTGAGATCGACGGGCGCGGGCTTGTCCGTGACTTCGACGCTTTGACTGACGGCGCTGGCGGAGAGCGCGACGTTGACGCGAACCGATTGGCCGACGGTGACCGCGATGCCGTCGCGCTGCTGCGTGGCGAAGGCTGCACTGGTCGCGGAGACGGAGTAGCGGCCGACCGGAACCGATGGCGCGCTATAGAGCCCCTCGCCGTTGGTGATGAGTTGGCGCTGGCTGCCCGTCTCCTGGTTGCGGATGACGACGGTGGCGCCCGGGATAGCGGCGCCGGATGCGTCGGTGATGGTGCCGCCGATTGATCCGCCGACGACCTGCGCGTGCGATGGCGCGGCGGTGAGTACGAGTGCTGCGAAGATGCCGGCGACGACCGGTGCGGTGATGGAACGCATTGCGCTGATCTCCAGATCACGTGAAGCGTTGGTGAGGAGGAGCGGCGCGTGCTGTGCGGCTAGATCAGGCGGCGCTCCCAGTGCACCTGTGGAGGACAACAACAGGCGCAACAACAGGCGAGGCGACAACATGCACGATGGAACGGGTGCGCGGTTCGCGATCTGAATGTGGAGGGCAAGTGCATGCAGTTCTTAATTGCCTTTGCAGCTATGGCGATGTAAGAGGAGTTATCTACCACGGAAAGTCAGGATGGAAGGTAGACGGTATCTCAGCCGGAGAGCGGCGCGCTTATCGGCGACAACAACAGGATGCGGGCTGGGCGAGATGCTTCATCTATAAGTGGAGGGTAACACGATTGGCTGCGGGATTTAAAGTTTGCCCTGCGGCAGGGCCAGTCAGGCGGCGGGTGAAGTGGTAGATTCGCTGGTGCCATGAAATACCGTTTTCTTACGCTATCTCTTTCCGTGCTTACGTTCGTTGGTTCCGTGGTGACAGCCCGCGCGCAGGATGCCGGGGCACCACACCTGGCCAAGCGTGGCGAGGCGCCGCAGCTCATCGTGGATGGCAAACCGTATCTGATGCTGGGAGCGGAGATACATAACTCCAGCTCATCGAGCCTGGAATATATGGAGGCGGAGTGGCCGCGCCTGGCGGCGATGGGAGTAAACACTGTGCTGACGCCGGTGAGCTGGGAGCTGGTCGAGCCGGAGGAGGGCAAGTTCGACTACACGCTGGTGGATGGTTTGCTGGCCGCTGCGCGCAAGCAGCATCTGCGGCTTGTCTTTCTGTGGCTGGCGTCGTGGAAGAACGGGATGTCGAGTTATCCGCCGGTGTGGGTGAAGCAGGATGCGAAGCGCTTCCCGCGCGTGGTGGAGGATGGCCGGCCGGTGAATATTCTGAGCACCTT
>JAUTWX010000419.1 GCA_030838385.1 Acidobacteriaceae bacterium | reverse complement strand
GCGCAATACATTTTGCAGACCTTGGCGAAGGTAGAGGGTGGCACTTCACCTGGTGAGACGAGATAGGCGGCGAGCAATTCGCGCTGATCCGCCGGCAATTTTTCAATCTCAGCCACGAACATTGTTCAAAGCATCTCACTGGCAACTCGAAGCGCGGAATCACCACGTTCTGATCTTTCGTGGATTTCATTCGCGAGATCGGGACAGGCCTTGCGGGCGGCGCCTATCAGGTGATCGCCTTGAAATCCCATCAGATAGCTCATTGAATGTTCGACTCGCCCAAGGAAGATCCACAGCTTAGAAACCACCACGTTTCCCTCCACGCAATGCGCAGCGACAGCATAATGTTCGCCAGCAACCGGGGTTTGCCTGGGGGGCGGCTTCCGTCAGATCGTTCTTATTGTGTGACAGAGTTACCGCCAGACGGTGCGGGAGGTTGCGACCAAGTTGTGGCCGCCGCTTTGTTGGTAGTTGTGATACGCGGGACCAGCTGTGCTTGAGAAGCCGTCCGGAGAAGGTGAACACGGTGGACAAGTCATAGCTCTTGAGCTTCGCCGCCGGCATCCGTCCTGCCCTTTGCGCCTGCGGTATGCTCTTTGAACCATGCCGTCATCGTGACGAAGGACTTAAAGGACTTGCGCAACTCTGGTTGCCCGATAGCGTGAACGTCCTGGTATTCTGTTCCTAAGCGCGGGCTGTCCGGTAGCACCGACACGCCCGCAGAAACTTCTTTGCCCTTGAAAACCGCGTCCTCTAGCGCGACGCGCTCGCCATTCCTGTCGTAGTAAGTCCAGGTGGTCATCGCTCGCCTCGCTGCCGGACCTAGGGAATAGATAGCTAGCTTCCGCCCAGCTTGGAAGTTTTGGCGCTAGGTGTTTGTCGCTGACGGTAGTCTGATGAACGGTTCGGTGTATTTCGGAATCGCACGAGGCCTGCCGACGACATGGATGACCAAAGGTCAGCGCGCGCCGCCGTATCGTGCCGAAAGCGTGTTGCATCGCTGCACTCATTGGGCTCCGAAGGGGGTCTCCCCAAAATAATTCTAGAAATTTGTAAAGTGATAGCCGCTCCTCTATCTCAGCGATTCCCAAATCCATTCGCTTGCGCTGGCGTTGCGCCTGGCGGCGATCCTCGAATTCAATATGGCGCCGACCACCGGCGGCCCTTTGCGAAGTTGCTCGCGGCAAAGTTCACCTCCTGTCAGCTTGTCGTCGTCACGCACGACGAGCGGTTCTTCTGGTACCTGAAGGAACTGCTTGCCCCGGCGGACTGGCACTTCACCCGCATCACCGGCGCCGCGCCAGCGCACGGACCGCGCTTCGCCGACGACATGGTGAGCGATGACATGATCGAAGCGCGATGGACAGCCGGCCTATCGGCCGCCAATGAAATGAGGCAAGCCGAAGAGGAGTGGCTGCTTGCGCGATGCCGCGAATTCGGCGTCAACGTCCGGATCAGGCCGCTCGAAAGGCGCTACTCCTACGAGCGATCTGAGCTGGCCTCCGCCTTGGCAGGCTACCTGCGCGGCCCCGGCCTCCTGAGCATCTGGATCAGCTGGTTTCGCACACCTGCTCTTCGCCCGATTTGTCACCACCCGGCGTAACCTTAGCGATGAGTCTCAGCAGCCTTCAGTTCCCTTGTCAGACGACGCAATCATATGCCTCGCGCGCGCGGAGCGGTGACATGGCGCCCAACAACCCAGCGCACGTCTCCGAGACGCATCACGCCTCTTGCTGGCGCCATTCGGCGAGCACCGCGTCGAACGGGTCCACCTTGGGCACGAGATAGTCGCGATCGATGGGGCCGAGCGCAGGATCGGGCCCGTGCACGAAGGTGAAGATCTCACAGATGCCGCGCGCGATGACCAACTGGACGAGTGGCATTTGGCCGAAGCCATATATGCTGAACCCGCGCTGCCGACCGGGCCGCAGCGCGCAGCCTTCTGGGATGTCCGCGATCTCCTGCACGAACATCGGCGGTGCCGGCGGCAAGCCTTCCTTTAGAGCCCAAGCGAGCATAGAGAGGAATTGCGCCTCGAGCGCCGCGTTCAGCTGCTCGCGGTCAAAGCGATAGACCACACCCTCGCTTCCCGAGGCGGGCGGGGAGCGCGTGGCGTCCCATTGGTGGGTCGCGAACCACAGAGCCACTCGGACATCATCCGTCACGTCCACCAGCGCCGTTGCCATCTCGTAGTGCTGCGCCAGCGACCAAGCGATCGTGTGTTGCTTCGAGCCGATGCCAAGGCCGCGCCGCCACATTTCCTGATGAGCCTCCACGCGCAGTTTGTAGGGCGCCAGGTGGGTGCGGGACCGATCCATTAGCAGCTCGGCGCCCGGCTGCGGCAGGAGCCATTGCATGTACTCGATCTGAGTAGCCTTCTCTGCGGCGAGGATGTCTTTGAGCCAGACGAGCTCGGCGCGGCCCTCCGACGCACCCTTCTTCAAGAACAGCATGAACTTGTCGCGCCGGTCGCGGCCCACGTTGCGCGCCGCCGTCAACTTCGCGGGGGCATCCGGTGCCGTGGCATCGAGTTCGCGGATGAAGCGCAGGTCATTCGGATAGAG
>JAUTWX010000405.1 GCA_030838385.1 Acidobacteriaceae bacterium | reverse complement strand
GTTTTTGAAAAGGCTGGAGAAGCCCCAGCCTCGCGAGACGCCGTTCGAGGCTGAGGGCGTCCCCGGGTGCGCGCACCTTTGCATCATTGTCGAAGTAGACGTAGACGTCGTGCGGGCGCGCTTCTCTATCGCTGAATTCGGAGATGCGTTTGCCGCTGGGTGGATTCCCGCTGGCCCAGGCCGCGATGCGGTCGGCCCAGGTGGCGATGGCCTGGCGGCCGTAGCCGCTGGCATAGAGCACACGCGAACCATGAAGGCGGCAGTAGACGAAGTCCGTAGTGGCATCGACCGGGCGCGGCCAGCTCACCGTATCCGCGCAGACGAGAGCTATCCGATACCGGCGCAGCAGCCGGCTGAAGTCGTCGGTGAGAAAGCTGTCGTTACGAATCTCGATGGCGTGGCGTATCGGTCGGACGTCCGCGGTTTCCGTGTGAGCGCGACCCTCGACGCGGTGATCGTGTCGGCGGCCGAGCTCTGCAGCTTCCGTTGTGGTGCGCGGCAGGAGTTGAAAGAATTCCTCGAGCCGGGATGGGTCGAAGGCGAAGTCCGGCGAGAACTGCCACAGGATGGGGCCAAGCTTTGGTCCGAGGAGCAGCAGGCCAGAGGCAAAGAAGTTGGCGAGCGCCTGCTCGACATTGCGCAGGCGCAGCATGTGGGTGATGAACCGCGAGCCCTTCACGCTGAAGACAAAGTCATCCGGGGTCGCGGCGGCCCACGAGGCGAAGCTCGAAGGACGCTGCAGGGAATAGAAGGTGCCGTTGATCTCGATGGTGGAGAAGCGCTCGGCGGCGTAGGCGAGCTCGCGCGTATGCGGCAGGCGCTCCGGATAGAAGACGCCGCGCCAGGGCGCATAAGTCCAGCCGGAGATGCCGACGCGGATGGAGCCGCGGTTGCCATTGGCTGCTGCCATGCTGGTTGAGATAGTGAATGCCGCGCAGCGGGTGGATCGGCGGAGAAGAAATGATGCGCGACGCTGCATCCTAAGGAAGAACGAACAACCGGATGTGTTGACCGGATCCTGCTAAGAAAGAGTGGGCATGCATAGGTTTCGAGTGTGGGCGCCGCGGGCGAAGCGCGTTTCCGTGGTGGTGGATGGCGAGCGGTATGAGATGGAGAGTGAGCCGCGCGGCTGGTGGGCAACGACGGTGGACAAGGCGCAAGCCGCCTCGCGATATGGCTTTCTGCTGGACGACGACGAGACGCCGGTGCCCGACCCACGGTCAGCGCGGCAGACGGATGGCGTGCACGGCCTGTCGGAAGTGGTGGATCACTCGGCCTTCGCGTGGAGCGATGCGGGGTGGCGGCCGCCGACGCTGGGCAGCAGCGTGATCTACGAGCTGCACGTCGGGACGTTTACGCTTGGGGGAACGCTGGATGCGGCGATCGAGCGGCTGGACTACCTGGCCGAGCTGGGCATCACGCATGTGGAGCTGATGCCGCTGGCGGCTGCAGAGGGCGCGCGGGGATGGGGCTATGACGGCGTCGCGCTGTACGCTCCACTGGAGGCGTATGGCGGCCCCGATGCGGTGAAGCGCTTCGTAGATGCGGCGCATGGACGTGGGCTCGCGGTGCTGATCGACGTGGTCTACAACCACTTCGGGCCGAGCGGAAATTACACCGGAAAATTCGGCGGATACATCACGGATCATCACACGACGCCCTGGGGCGGTGCGGTGAACTTTGAAGATGCCGGCTCGGCCGAGGTGCGTGAGTTCTTCATCGAGAACGCGCTGATGTGGCTGCGTGACTATCACTTGGACGGGCTGCGCATCGATGCAGTGCATGCCTTTATCGATCGCTCGGCGACACATTTCCTGCGACAGCTTGAAGACGCGGTGCTCGCGCTAGGCAACCACACAGGCAAGCACTATGCGGTGATTGCGGAGAGCGACCTGAACGATCCGCGGTTGGTAATGGCACGTGAAGCGGGCGGCTATGGCCTGGATGCGCAATGGAGCGATGACTTTCACCACGCGCTGTGGACGGTCCTGACCGGCGAGACCACGGGCTACTACCAGGATTTCGGCAGCATGGCCGATCTGGCGAAGAGCATCCAACAGGTTTTCGTCTACCAGGGACAGTATTCTCCGTATCGCAAACGCGATCACGGCCGACCGGTCGGCGCACTGCCCGCAGATCGGTTTCTGGGATACATCCAGAACCATGACCAGGTGGGCAACCGTGCGCAGGGCGAGCGGCTGAGCCAGGTGGTCGATCTCGGGCGCGCGAAGATCGCGGTGGCGATGGTGCTGCTTGGCCCGTTTGTGCCCATGCTGTTCGCCGGGGAGGAGTTCGCGGCATCCACGCCATTCCAGTACTTCACCGATTTCCAGGACAAGGAGCTGGGACGTCTGGTCTCCGAAGGGCGGCGGAAGGAGTTCGTGGCCTTCGGCTGGTCGCCGGAAGAGGTCCCCGATCCACAGGCGGAGGAGACGTTTCTGCGATCGAAGCTGCGCTGGGAGGAGCGGGACGAAGGAGTCCATGCCGAGATGCTGGACTGGTATCGGCGTCTGATCCGGTTGCGCCGCGAGGAAAGCGCGTTGACCTGCGCCGACTTAGGGGAGGTGCGGGTGCGCTTCGACGAGAAGCAGAAGTGGTTGTGGATGACCCGCGGGTCGATCGAAGTGGTCTTCAACGCAGGCACATCCCGGGTAAGTCTGCCGGTGGCACGCCGTGACAGGGTCTTATTGGCCTCGGTGCCCGGGGTTGTTTGCGAGGGGAATTGTTTGCTGCTGCCGGCGGGTAGCGTGGCGGTTTTACGCGATCTGGATATGTTGACGTTAACCTAACCGCGTACCAGAAATAGTAACCGGAGCCAATCGATCTGGTTTCGCGGGCCATCTTATGCAGGCGGTTGTGCATTCCTAACTATGTCCCCCCTGCAGTGCGCTTTCAGGGGATTGGCCGGGAGGGGGAATTGTTTGCGAAAGCTGCCGGCAATACTGGATGAGATGGTGGCTGGGGGAGTGTCCCCGGCCACCGTCCTGCACGGCGCGATCGAGACGGTGACCTCCGGAATGGTCATGCTCGATCTCGAGGGCAGGATCCAGTACGCAAATACCGCATACTGCGAGATCTCCGGTTATGCGCTTCCGGAGCTGCTGAACCGGAGCTTTGTTTCGCTGGAACATCCGGAGGAACTGGCCGATGTGAGCGCGCAGCTTTTCCGCCTGCTGCGGGGTGAGCTCGAGAGCCTGCGTCTGGAAGGGCGTCATTTTCGGAAGGGCGGGCACGAGTTATGGGTGCACATCAGCACCTCTCTGCTGCGCGATGCACAGGGAGATCCACATGCGGCGATTGCGGTGGTCGAAGATCTGACTCCGCAGCACAGGACGGAAGACGCCCTGGAGGAAGCCCGCGCGGAGCAGTTGCAGTTGATGGAGGCGATCCCGGAGATGGTGTGGGTGGCCGGGCCTGCTGGAGAACCGGAGTACGTGAACGAACGCTGGCGTGTCTTTACCGGCGCCGGGCCGGGCAAGGAGCCCTTTGGGGGGCTGGATCTGATTCACCCCGAGGACCGCGAGCGGACCGCGGAGGTGTTCGTCGATGCCCTGCGCAGCAAGCGCCCGTACGAGGTAGAGCATCGCATGCGGCGCGCCGATGGCAGCTACCGCTGGGTGCTGGCGCGGGCGCAGCCGCTGATCGATGCGTTGGGCAAGGTGGCGCACTGGTTTGGCGCGTCCACGGATATCCAGGAGCGGAAGAGCGCTGAGGGGCTGCTGCAGCGGACTGAGAAGCTGGCCGCCGCAGGACGGCTGGCCGCCACCGTAGCGCACGAGATCAATAACCCGCTGGAAGCGGTGGGCAATCTGCTCTATCTGGCGCTGCAGGAGCAGGGATTGCCGGTCGTCTCCAAGCGCTATCTGCGGATGGCCAACGAAGAGCTGCGCCGCGTGAGCCATATCGTGAGTCAGACTCTGGGCTTTTACAGGGAGTCCAACGTGCCGCAGTCGATCGACCTGTGCGCGCTGGTGAATGACGTGCTGACGCTCTACCAGAGCAAGCTGGATGTGCGGCAGATACGGGTGGTGCGCAGTATGGAGAGCGTCACGGTGGAGGGCATCGCGGGCGAGCTTCGCCAGGTCATAGCCAACCTGATGTCCAACGCGCTGGATGCGATGGAGCCCAACGGAGTGCTCGCGATCGAGGTGCGGCCGCAGAACGACGAGGTGCGGCTTACCATCTCCGATACAGGGCATGGCATAGCTACCCCATTGCTGAGCCATATCTTCGAGCCGTTCTTCACGACGAAGAAGGATGTTGGCACCGGGCTGGGGCTATGGGTGTCGAAGGGAATCGTGGAGAAGCACCAGGGACGGCTCGACGTGGCGAGCAGCCAGAAGGACGAGGACCACGGCACCGTCTTTGTCATGACGCTGCCGCGGCAGACGGCGTTGCGTCGATCCGCTTAGAGCTGGTGTAGCGAATCAGAAATGCGCCGCATTGGTTGAGCGGCGCTTCGCGCCGATATGAACGGAAGGTACAGCAGATCCTTCACTCCACCTTCGGTTACGTTCAGGATGACGGCTTCTCTCAACGGAACAGCCGCGCCAATAGCAATTCGTTAGAGCGGAGTGACTTCCATATGGCCATCGAGTGCCGCGAAGAAGCTGTCGCGCCAATGGAGGATGTCGTGACGGCGTATCCAGGCGCGCATTCGCATCATGCGCCGTCGCTGTTCGGTTGGCTCCATGGCCAGGGCGCGATGGATTGCCTCTGCGATGCCCATCTCGTCATAGGGATTCACCAGCAACGCCCCGCGCAGCAGCTCCGGAGCGGCGCCTGCGAACTCGCTCAGGATGAGCACGCCATCGTTCTCCGAGCGGGCGGCACAGTATTCCTTGGAGACCAGGTTCATGCCGTCCTTGAGCGGCGTGATGAGGGCGAGGCTCGCCGCGCGATAGAGGGCCAGCAGCTCCTTGCGTGGCAATGAGCGATGGACATAGTGGATGGGGACCCAGCCGGGCTGGCTGTGCTCGCCGTTGATGTGGGCGACGAGCTGCTCGATCTCGTGCATGAGTCGGCGGTAGCCCGTGATGCTTTCCCGGCTGGGCACGACCACCTGGTAGAGCGAGACATGGCCGCGCGTGGCCGGGTAATCGCGAAGGAAGCGGGCGAAGGCGCGCAGCCGCTCCGGGATGCCCTTGGTGTAGTCCAGCCGGTCCACACCAATGGCGATGCGAACGCCATTGAGCTGGCGGCGTATCTCGAAGGCGCGCCGGCCGACTTCCGGGCTGGCCGCTCCCTGGGCGAACTGCTCGAAATCGATGCTGATGGGAAACGCCTGGATGCGCGATTGACGCCCGCGATAGGTAACGCGGCGATAGTCGTGCTCGCGCTCAACTTCTACGCCGGGAAGAAAGGTGCGGATGCAGGCAACCAGGTTGCGTTCATCGCGCGGGGTCTGCACACCCAGCAGATCATGCTCCAGCAGCGCTTCGAGGATGTGACGTCGCCAAGGCAGCTTCTCGAAGATGTCGGGCGCAGGAAACGGGATGTGCATGAAGAAGGCGAGCACGCAGTCGGGCCGCTTCTGGCGAATCTGCCTGCCCACATCCATCAATTGATAGTCCTGAATCCAGATCACGTCATTGGGCTGCGAGGCTTTGAGCGCGGCGGCGGCGAAGCGCTGATTGACCCGGCGATAAAACTCCCAGTAGCGGGGGGCGAAGTTGCAGCGGGACTGAAGATCGTGGAAGAGCGGCCACAGGATTTCGTTGGAGAAGCCTTCGTAGAAGTTGGTCTGCTCTTCCGCGGAGAGGAAGACGGGAAGGTATCGCACCGAAGTGCCGCGGGTCGCGGTGGCCAGCACCTTGCGCACCTCGGCGTCGTCCCTTTCGCAGGTGCTGGCGACGCCTGTGCTGCCCACCCATGTGCCGCCGTATTCGGAGAGGATGGGGTTCAGCGCGCTGACCAGCCCTCCGCTCGACGGGGCGGCCGTGAGGTTCCCAGCGTCGTCCTTCTTGATGGAAACGGGCAGGCGGTTGGAGAGTACGAGGAGCCGTTGCCGTGGCGTGATGGCCGGTGTACGGCCTCTGGGCTGCGGCATCATGCGATCACTCTCTCCGCGGCGCGGATCCAGGCATCGAGAAAGGCAAGCAGGTCCTGGGGCGGCTGGAGCCAGTATGCGGCCTGGCTGGGGCGCGGCTGGGGCCGGACGAGTAGAGTGAGCGCGCGTCCGCGCAGAACGGCGAAGGCGTCCTCGTCGGTCGTGTCGTCGCCGAGGTACGCAGCGGTGGCTGTAGGAAATCGCGTCAACATGTGCAGGGCAGCATGGCCTTTGTTCAGAGTATCCGAGCGCATCTCGACGCCGCCATCGAAGATGAGCAATTGCAATCCGGCACGCTGGCCGGTTGCGCGATAGATATCGCGGGCCACCTGCTCCACTTTTTCGGCTCCATCGGGCGGCAGGCCCCGCCAATGCGCTGCGAGGCTGGCGGGCTTTCGCTCGATCTGGGCGTCGAGTCCAGCTTGCTGCAGAGCCTTGTCCAACTGGTCGAGAACGGCCTGTTGCGCCGGCGCGAGATTGGCACAGGTGTAGACGCCGCCGGCGGTGAGATGCTCGCGTCCGTGAGAGCCCCATATCTCAACCGGATGCTGCACGGGAACGAGTGACGCGAGCTCGCGGGCAGAACGGCCGGTAACCAGCGAGAGGTGGACCGAGGGCAGAGTGCTGAGGCGGTCCAGGCGCTCGGCGATGCCGGGCCACGGCAAAGCCTGCATACGATCCTCGTGAAATGGAGCGAGGGTGCCGTCGTAATCGAGCATCAGCAGCGAAGGCCCGCGGCCGACCTGAGCCAGCGACTCCGAAGCGGAGTTCCAGTGAGGAGGAGCAACGAGCATGACGTTTCACCTGCATTCAATCAAAGGCAGATACTGTGATGTGGAAAGATCGGTTCTGTGCAGCCGTTCCTGAAGAGCGGTTGCATTCGCAGTTGCGTCTTACTTATACCGTCTGTGCTTTTGCATTGGATGCGCGTGTTGCACATTCGCCGCAAGCTCGAAATAGCAAGAACGTAGCCTTCACTCGAACATAAAAGAGAGAGCTATTGCTAAGATACTTCTGGGGAGATTCTGCTCCACTCTCCCCGCAGTTACAAATACCCGGTGCTAGAGGCCCCCGAAATGACACGACACGAGATAATTGTCGCGCTGGACCAGGAGATTCAGCGGCTGGAAACAGCTCGCACACTGATACGCAGCTCACACGATGTAACTGCCGGGCTCGCAGTCAGAAATGGCCAGCCGCAGCGGACCGGCAAGCGGCAGATCAGTCCGGAAGGACGCAGACGGATAATTGAGGCGCAACGCCGCCGGTGGGCGAAACAGAAGAAAGAGGACGGCGCGAAGGGCAGATAGCCCGGCGGACTTATCGTGCGCTTGAGTCAGTGGAACGATCGATGACAGACGCCGTGCTGCGCGTCAAGCTGCTGGAACCTGAAGCGAAGGCTCCGACCGTGGCCCATCCGGGCAGCGATCTGGGCTTCGACCTGTATGCGTTGGAAGACGTGGTGCTGGAGCCGGGCGTAATGACGCGAGTGCGCACTGGCATCGCGGTCGAGGGACCGGAAGGCTACGGCTTCGTGCTGGGCGACCGCTCGTCGATGGCGGCGCGCGGCGTCACCTATGCGGGCGGCCGCATCGATGCCGGTTACCGCGGCGAAATCCTGGTTTGCCTGGTGAACGTCAATCAACCTGGGTACACGGTGGCGGAGGACCGCGACGCCTCAGGCGCGCTGCGCGGTGTGACCTTGGTAAAGAGCGATGTGACCGTGCACCTGCACAAGGGAGATAAGATCGTGCAGATGACGCCGCTGCGCGCCTCCACGCAATGGCCGGTGGCCGTGGTGGAGAGCCTGGCAGAAACCCGGCGCGGAGAGCGCGGCTTTGGATCGAGCGGGCGTTGAGAGTCTCGGGTCGCTAAGGGAGAGAACGATGGCGGTGGCAGAAACTCAGGCGCAGGAGCTGAAACAGCGCATCGAGAACCGCACAGCACGCGTGGGCATCATCGGGCTGGGATACGTGGGGCTGCCGCTGACTCTGCTGTTCAGCGAAGAGCGCTTTCGCGTGACCGGCTTCGATATCGACGAATCCAAGGTGAAGACGCTGAACGGCGGCGGCTCCTATATCGTCCGCATTCCGCCGACAGAGATTGCACGCGCGCGGACGACTGGCTTTGAAGCAACCAGCGATTACGACCGCCTGCGCGATATGGACGTGGTGCTGATCTGCGTGCCCACCCCGCTGAATGAGTACCACGAGCCCGACCTGAGCTATATCACCGATACCGTCAAGGCGCTGGCTCCGCGTTTGCGCGCGGGACAACTGATTGTGCTGGAGAGCACGACCTATCCGGGTACTACGGAAGAGGTGGTGGTCCCGCTGCTTGAGCAGGGCAATGGCACAGGGCTGCACGTCGTGGGCAGCGACGACGGCAAGGGCGATGTTCATGTTGCCTTTTCGCCCGAGCGGGAAGACCCCGGCAACGATACTGTGGCGCGCCGGGACATCCCCAAGGTGGTGGGCGGCGTGGACCCCATGGCGACCGAGCTTGGCTGCTCACTCTACGGTTGCATCTTCAACCGGACTGTTCCGGTGAGCAAGCCGGCCGTGGCGGAGATGACCAAGCTGCTCGAAAACATCTATCGCTCGGTGAATATCGCGCTGGTGAATGAATTGAAGCAGCTTTGCGCACGCATGGGCATCGATATCTTCGAAGTAATTGACGCGGCGAAGACCAAGCCGTTCGGCTTCCAGCCTTTTTATCCGGGACCGGGGCTGGGCGGCCACTGCATTCCCATCGATCCGTTCTATCTCTCATGGAAGGCGAAGCAGTATGACTTTCAGACGCGCTTCATTGAGCTGGCGGGGGAGATCAACGGCCGGATGCCGTATTACGTGGTGGATGAGACCGCCGCCGCGTTGAACGAGCATCGCAAGCCGCTGAAGGGCTCGCGCGTGCTGGTGCTGGGGATGGCCTACAAGCGAGACATTGACGACCTGCGCGAGTCGCCATCGCTCACCATCATCGAGCTGCTGCAGCGGCGCGGCGCGCTGGTGGACTACAACGATCCGTTCTTCCCGACCGTTGGGCGCGGCCGTCACTATGACCTGCACATGCGCAGCACGCCGCTGGACAAGATCGGCGAGTACGATTGCGTGCTCATCGTCACCGATCACTCCAGCTACGACGTCGCAGCGATCGTGCGCGACGCGCAACTGGTGGTGGACACGCGCAACGCGACACGAGGAATTGATTCGCCGAAAATCGTGCGCTGCTGAGCACGCGCCGCTAAGGCTATTTCTTTCCGCTGACTGCCGCAATGGCTTTCTGGGTGAGCCGCTGCTTGGTCTTCGGCAACTCCGCCCACGGATCGTGTGCGAGGCGTTTGCGCCACTCGTCGAACTTCGCGACCAGGCAGCGTGGCGGAGCCTCTGCCTTGAGCTCACTCCAGGCCATGGGCACAGAGACTGGAACGCCACCGCGGCTGCGCGGCGAGTACGGCGCCACCGCTGTTGCGCCGCGCTCGTTGCGGAGAAAGTCGAGATAGATGCGGCCAGCGCGCGCAGCCTTGGTCATCTTGGTGATGTAGAGCGAGGGGTTCTCCGCTTCCATAGCGAGCACGAAGCGGTGCGCGAATTCCTTAACGGTAGGCCAGTCGTGTTCGCATTGCATAGGCGCAACGATGTGCAGGCCCTTGCCGCCGGTGCTTTTCAGGAAGGATTCCAGGCCCAGCTTTTGCAACCGCGCGCGCACCTCTGACGCGGTGGCGGCAAGGGTCTTCCACTCGATGCTTGTGTCGGGGTCGAGATCGAAGATGATGCGGTCGGGATGCTCGAAGTCGCTCGAAGGCGCCCCCCAGGGGTGCAGCTCAAGAACGTTGAGCTGGCCGAGCTCTGGAATGACGGCCGCATCGGAAAGTGTGATGTAGGGCTCTGGCTTGCCGCTTTTGCGATCGACGATCTCGACCGAGCGGATGCCCTTGGGCAGGCCGGGCTTGACATGCTTCTGAAAGAAGCATTTCGCCGCTGTTCCGGAAGGGCAGCGCACGATGCTGAGCGGGCGGTCCGCAATGTGCGGCAGTATGTGGCTGGCGGCTTCGGCGTAGTAGGTGACGAGCTGCTGCTTGGTCAAGCCGCTCTCACGGTCAATCACCTTATCCGGATGCGTCATGCGCGGCAGCGCCGGAGAGGTGTGCATTGTTGCGGCGGGTGCGGCATCAGCATGGCCTTTGGTTGCCGCTCGTACGCTGCGCGCATTGGGTATGCCGGTAGGCTTCTCGCGAACCACTTCGTCCGCCGGCTTATCTTCGCGCAGACCCTTGAAAGAAGCCTGACGCACGAGATTGTCTGCGGTCCAGGTACTGAATGCGACCTCCGCGACGAGCTGCGGCTTTACCCATTGAGCGCCGCGCCGTTCGGCGGTGTTGACCGAGACAAACGGGTTCGTGTCGGAGCGAATGGATTCCAGCCGCTCACGTATCTGTGCTTGTGACTTTTGTGTAAAGCCAGTGCCGGTGCGGCCCGCGTAGATGAGCTTTCCATCCTGATAATAGCCAAGCAGGAGAGCGCCGATTCCCTTACCGCCTTTCGAGGGCAAGGTGAAACCGCCGATAACAAACTCCTGCCGCAGGCCGCACTTTACTTTCACCCAGCTTGCACTGCGGCCGGAGAGATACACGCTGTCGGCGCGCTTCGAAACGATACCCTCGGCGCCATGGCGGCAGGCATCATCGAAGATGGCGGCCTTCTCATCGCGGACATGCTCGCTAAGCCGGATTGCTTCGTCACCCAATCCTTCGACCAAGTCAGCGAGCAGGGATTTTCGCTCACTGAGCGGCAGGTTGCGCAAGGAGTGCCCATCGAGGTGCAGGACATCGAAGACGTAATAGTGCAGTGCGTGTTTTGCGCCTTCCTGAAAGGCAGCCTGCAGAGCGGCGAAGCTGCTGATGCCTCGCTCATCGAGCACGATGACCTCGCCGTCCAGCAGCGCGGTCTTGGCGGATAACGCCTCGAGCGATGTAGCGAGGGAGCGCATACGATGCGTCCAGTCGAGGCCGCTGCGCGTCAGTAGCTGCACCTTGCCGCTCTCAAGACGTGCCTGCATGCGATAGCCATCGAGCTTCAGTTCGTGCAGCCAGTCTTTGCCGGTGGGTGGCCGCTCCGAAGCGGAGGCGAGTTGCGGTGGAAAGAATTTGGGCAGCGCCTCTGCCTTTGCGTTTTTTGGAATGGCGATGCTGCTGCGCTTCTTTGCTGATTTCTTCTGTGGCGCCGACTTAGCTCGCTCGTCAGCAGCAAGGCCAGTGCGCGAGTCCCACACGTGGTCTGCGGCGCTGCCGATGGCGTCGAGATCGCGGTGCGTGATCACGCTGTTGGGTGCTTCCTCGACGATCGCCGGTGCATCGGCGGGTCGCTCGTATTCGTCGTGTTCCTTGATGAGCAGCCAGTTCGGTTTGGACTCCTGCGCGGCTTTGCCGCCCATCCGTATCAAAGTCCAGTGGCCTTTGAGCTTGTGTCCGTGCAGGATGAACTTGAGACGCCCGGTGCGGAAACCTTCGTTCGCGTCGCCCACCGGCTCCCAGGTCCCGGTGTCCCACAGCATGACGGTGCCCCCGCCGTACTGTCCCTTGGGGATGGTGCCCTCAAAGCCGCCGTATTCCATCGGGTGATCTTCGACCTGGACGGCGAGGCGCTTGTCCGCAACGACGTAGCTCGGCCCTTTAGCAACAGCCCAGCTTTTGAGTACGCCATTCCAGCCGAGGCGGAAGTCGTAGTGCAGCCGTGTAGCCGCGTGCTTTTGGATGACGAAGGGCAGGCCGTCGGATGGCGTCTTTGCCTTGGGGACGCCCCGTGGCTCGGCTGTGGTGGAGAAGTCGCGCATCTCGCGATAGCGAGCGAGTTGTGCATCCACGGCGGCCGCGGGGCTCTTTGCCTGCTTCGTGGTCTTCTTCGTGCGTGCGGGCATCAGGCGGCCTTGCGGCGGCGGGTCTTGGCCCTCGCATGTTCGCCGGCGGCATGCTCAGCGTGACCGGGTTTCCGCTCGGCCAGGCTGCGCTTCAGCGCATCCATCAGGTCGATCACCTTGCCCGGCTTTGGCACAGCTTCAGGCTTCGGCAGTTTACGGTTGTGGAGCTTGGCTTGCACGAATTCGCGCAGGGCGGCTTCGAAGTCGTCCTTGAATGCGGCAGGTTCGAAAGCTTCGCTGTAGGATTCGATCAACTGCTCCGCCATGGCAAGCTGCTTCTTATCAATGGACGGCTTCTTGAGATCGCCATAGTAAGCGGCTGGATCGCGCAACTCCTCTTCGTAGCGCAGCAGATACATGTTGAGCCACGGGGAATCTGCGTCAGTGGGCGGCGCAATGGCGACAAAATGCTCGCGTCCGCTGAAGGTGATCTCGGCGAGTCCGACGCGCTCACTTTCGCGCAGTGCGCGGCTCATCGTCGCCATGGTGCGCGCCTGCAATTCATCTTTGGGTATGAGGAAGTAAGGGCGCTCGAAATAAGCCGGGTCGATCTCATTGCGCGGAACGAAGTGCTCCAGGGTCACAGTCTTTTGCCCCGGGAGGCGAACGCGCTTGAGATCCTCCGGCTCGATGACGAGGTATTTGCCCTTCTCGTATTCAAATCCTTTGGCAACGTCCTCTGCCTCCACAGCTTCATCGTCCCGGGCGGTCTTGCGATGATGAATCCGCTCGCCGGTCTTGCGGTCGACCTCGTGGAAGGCCACCTGCCGCGCCGACGTGCTCGCCGGCACAATGCTAACTCCAAAAGAGACGAGCGAGATCTGAATCTGCCCTTGCCATGTAGGTCGCGCCATGCACGCTGTGATTCCCAGCGCGGTGGATTGGCTGCCCGTTCCGTGGGTTGAAAGCATCGGCGCGGGACGGCAGGGCGTTCGCGGTCAATTTCAAAGCCGTTATCGGTAACGTACACGAGCATGAGTGAAGCATATCGGCAAAGTCGCAGAGCTGCGCTAGGATGCAGTTGCATGGAAAAAGGAAAGAAGCCCGCAGGTATCAAAGATGTGGCTCGCGCCCTCGGGATTTCCATCGCCACGGTCGATCGTGCCTTTCACGATCGACCGGGAGTGAACCCGAAGACGCGTGCACGCGTGCTGGCGATGGCGCAGAAGCTGAACTACCGGCCGAACCTCGCAGCGCGCAGCCTGAAACTGAATCGCCGTTTGAGCATCGCCGTGTATCTACCGGAGCAGATCCACTCGTTCTTTGCGCCGCTGCTCGAAGGCGTGCGCTCTGCCGCAGGCGGCGTCTTCGGCGTCGAGATCGATGTCGAATACCGCACTTATCCGCGGATCGGGGAGGGCGATCTGGCGTTACTGGAGTCGATTCCCGATGGCCGGTTCGATGGTGTCATCTTCACGCCCGGCGATCCCGCGAAATCCGAGCCGGCAATCAATCGGTTAAGCCGCTCGGGCACCGCGATGGTATGCGTTGCCAGTGATGCGCCTCACAGCGAGCGCATCGCCGCCGTCTCCGTCGACGCATACGTAAGCGGTGCATTGGCTGCGGAGCTGCTGGGACGCACCATTCAACGCAATGGCACCGTCGCCATGATTACGGGTGAGCTCCACGTCCTGGACCATGCGGAGAAGCTGCGTGGCTTTGCCGCCAATCTTGCACTGCTTGCGCCACACCTTTCTCTGCTGCCGGTGGTGGAATCACACGAGAGCGCGCAGGAGGCTTTGCGACAGACGCGCAACCTGCTCAAGCGCAACCCAGAGGTTGCCGGCATCTACGTGAGCACGGCGAACAGCCTGCCGGTGCTGCGCGTTCTGGAAGAGCAGCAGCTCCTCGGCAAGGTGCAGGTGCTGTGTACGGATCTCTTCGCTGAGCTGATTCCTCTGCTCGAAGGCGGCCGCATCCTGGCAACGCTTTACCAGCGGCCATTCGCGCAGGGGAAGACCGCCTTCGAGATTCTGTTGCGCTACTTGGTAGAGCGGGTGCGCCCGGAGCACGCAACGCGGCTCGCGCCACACACCGTCTTCCGCAGCAATCTGCCGCTCTTTGCCGACCGCGTTCGCAGTAAAGCGCGTGCGGCGGCGGAAGCACGAGGCGTCTGACGGTCAGCGTCCGTGTGCAGTGGCATCTTCAATTTGTTCGAGACTGCGCCCCTTGGTTTCCCGCACGAAAGCCCTTACGCAAATCCAGCCCGCAAGACAGGTCACGCCGTAGACCACGAAGGCTCCCGACTGGCCAAAGGCGGCGGTGAGCGCAGGGAAGGAAAAGGTGAGCAGGAAGGAGGAAGCCCACAACGCAGAGACGGCGAGCGAGACGCCTCGCGCGCGGATTCGGTTGGGAAAGATCTCCGTGATCAGCACCCAGGTGACTGGCGCGAGCGTCATGGCGTAACAGCCGATGGCGCAGAGCGTGAGCAGCAGAATGGGCAGGCCGCGCAGGTGAAGGTGATAGACAATCGCTAACGCGACATGGACCACGCCGACGCTGGCGCAGCCGAGCAGCATGAGAAAGCGGCGCCCGATACGGTCGACGAAGAGCATGGCCAGCAGCGTGAAGACCAGGTTGATCGCGCCGGTGATCACGATGTTGAACAGGATGTCGTTCACGGCATAGCCGGCGCTGCGATAGACCTCTTCTGCATAGTTGAAGAGGATGTTGATGCCGCTCCACTGCTGCAAGACGGCAAGGCCGATGCCGATGAACACCAGCCGCCGCATGCCCGGTGACGCAAGCTCACGCCAGCCCGTTGCCTGAGCGCGATCGTGCTGCAGATGCTGTGCGATGGTATCAATCATGCTGCTGGCATAGTTGTGGCCGCCCATGCGGGTAAGGACTGTTTCCGCATCCGCCGTGCGGTGACGAGACATGAGCCAGCGGGGGCTCTCCGGAATGATGCCCGCCAGAAGAAACAGCAGCACCGCCGGGACGGCGACCGCGGTGAACATCCAGCGCCATCCATACTGAGCATTCCAGGCGACCGCGGAAAGCGAGCCACGGAAGAGGTGTGCGCCGCGCGTGCCGATCTGCCAGTCAAAGATTTGCGCGCCGAGGATGCCGCAGACGATGGCCAGTTGGTTGAGACTCACCAGGCGCCCGCGCCACTGCGCGGGACTGATCTCCGCGATGTACAAGGGAGAGATGTTGGAGGCGAGTCCGATAGCGAGGCCGCCCACCATGCGCCATGCGATGAATGCGGCGAAGGAGAAGGCCCAGCCGGTGAGCACGGAGGAGATAGCGAAAAGAGCGCCGGCCAGCAGCAGAGAACGCTTACGGCCCAGTCTGTCGCCGAGGACGCCGGAGAGGAGCGATCCAGCGAGGCAGCCCACCAGTGCACAACTGTTGGCCCAGCCGATGAGCGTATCTGTGGTCAGGTGAAAGTACGCTTCATAGAAAGGTTTTGCGCCACCGATGACCACCCAGTCATAGCCGAAGAGGAAGCCGCCGAGCGCGGCGACGGCGGCGATCCAGAGCAGATATCCGAGACGAAGTTTCTCTGCGTGCGGCTCGATCGGCGATGCAGCAGATGGCGCGGAGTGCACGCTTATGTGGTCCTGGCTGAGATATGCGATTCGGATCCGCCCTGCGTATTCGTTGCGCGTACGGTGAGCTCAGCTTTTTGCAGCAGGTCGGATGCTCCGGCGTGATTGCCGTCGAGCGTGAGCACTGCACGCAGCATTGGAATGGCGGCTTCCGCTCCGTCGAGACCATAAGTAGCCTGCGCACGGAGGAAGGCTGCGAGCACGCGATTGCGAAGATGCAAATCCTCATGGAAGAGCAGCATGGCGGGCAGCGAAGTGGCGAAGTAGTCGATTTTCGGCTCCTGCACGTCGAGCTCATCCGCGTATACAGCGATACTGCGGAAGACCTGCTCCGCCTGGGTGCGCTGCTGCAGCTTTTCGAGCGCGGCGCCTCTCCAATACGTCATGTCGGAGATGGTAAGCACGTTCATCTGCTGGAAGTCGCCTGTCTGCTGGGATGCGCGCTGCCACCAGCGCTCTGCTTCCTGTCGATTGCCGGCAGCCGCATGCGCAATGCCCAGCGCGTACTCGATATCGCTCTTGTTCGCGAGGAGGTGTCGAGCCTCTCCCAGCGACTGCGGCGGATGGAGCGCTGCCTCCAGGTGTGCGATCGCGTCCGCGGGCTTGCCAGCGGCGATCGCGTGCCGAGCTAACAATAGAGAAGCGCGTACGAACTGCCCCAGCACCAGTCCTTCGCCGCCCTCCCACGGTTGAAAGTTGCGCGAGAGTAAACCGGACAGCGCCTGCTCTGGCTTGCCGGTCTGGTTGTAGAGCGTCGCCACTTCCACGGAGAGATCATCGCGCATGGCGACGAGATCGCGATGATGCAGCAGCTCGGCGAGACGCTGCTGAGGCGCGACACCTGCGCGCTTACATAGCTGGTCGCGCTCATAGAGAATGCGGCCATCGCTCGGGTCAGCAGCCTGGGCGCGATCGAATGCGGCAACGGCAGCATCGGCGTCGCCACGCACATTGAAGAGTGCGATACCGAGGTTGCGGTGGACTGTGGGGAACGCGGCATCAAAGCTCGCAGCGCGCTGCCAAAGTTCGATCGCCTCATCGTAGCGCCGGCGATCGTAGAGCAGATTGCCGAGATAGTAGGGTGCACGCGCGTCGCTCCGCACCGCTTCCACCACGGCCTGCAACACCAGCATCTCTTCCAGGCGATGCGGGAAGCAGTAGTCCGGCGGTGCCGCGGCGGCGCGCTGCCATGCCTCGTCGGCTTCGCTGATGCGACCCAGACGATGCTTGAGATAGCCGAACGTGTAGTGCACAAGCGGTGTGCTGCCATCCGTGGCACTTGCATCCGCTGCATCAAGCAGCGGGATCGCAGTATCGTACTGTCCGCAGGCAACGTAATCCCAGACCAGATCGAGCAGCGCGCGATTATCCCTGGGCACATCGCCGAGGGCGAGGTGGCGGCTCCAGCGATCGAGCGGGTCCAGGGCGCGTGTTTCAGCTAACATGGCGGCGGCTTCGTCCTTACGGCCGAGCGCGCGGAGAGCGAGCACGATCAGGTTGCGGACATTCAGGTAATCGGCGTCGCATGCCAAGCTCCGTCGCGCGTGCTGGAGCGCCGCATCCCAGCGGCCGGCCGCTGCGTCCGCCTGAGCCAGTGCATAGTGTGCCGGAGCCTTCCACGCTGCGTTCCACGTCGCCTTCGAAAATGCATCGTAGCTCTCCGAATGCCGATCCATGAAGCGCAGCACCAGGCCAAGCAGATAGTAAGGCCGCCCATCGGCTGGATTGGGATTGAGGGCTGTGAGCCGCTGAATCCCCTTGCGCAGCAGCGCTTCGGCAACGGTGAACTCGCCGCGCTGCATGTGCCATTCGCCGAGCGCGGCGTTTGCGCGCGCGTCGTAGGGATCGCGGCGCAACGCTTCCTGCCAATAGAACTCTGGCCGCCGCGTCGCGTGACGATACTGCGCCAGATGGAGGCCGGTGAGGTAGAGCTCTTCGTTCGACGCGATCGCAGAGGGCGCCGGTGGCTCCATTGCAACAGTAGGCACAGGCGCGGGGACGATCTCGCCCGGCGCGTAACGGAGCAGCAGCAATCCGTTGGCTTCGACGGTGACAGCAAGATCGCTTTCCGGCACCGCATTCTCAAATGTGTGTTCAAGCAGTATCGGCTTGCCGATGTGGATGTCCTGCGTCCAGTCAGCGGCTATGCCGCCACGACACAGCAGTGTCACTGTCGTGTCGCTCAGGTGCTCCGTTGCCTGCACGCCGATCGTGACCCGGTGCTCCCGCGTTGTGAGACTGAGTGCGCACAGCAGGCTGGCTGCCTGAGGCGGACCGATGCGCTGCAGCGGATACCAGAATTGCGAGAAGTGCTTCGTCTCTCCCGGTGCGAGAAAGGAGAAGTCCGGCTGATTGTCCGTGTAGACTCCGGCCATCAATTCGATATACGGGCCGTCGCTATCCGTCAGGCTGCGGTCCCAGGAGTAACCGAACTCGTGGTTTCCCCATGTCCACTGCTTCTTGCCCGGCGCGATGTGATGGTCCGCAATGTGCAGCACGCCGGCTTGCGCGCGATGATCGTAGCCACAAAAAAAATCCCCTTTGGTGGAAGTGATCATGTAACTGGTTGGCACGGGGATGTTCGCATACCAGCTCAGATCGTCGGGCGAGTAGGAACCATCCGGCTGAAACTGGCGCGGCTGCTCCTCTTCAGGAACGCCGTCGCGAGCGCGCGCTGGATAATCGACACCGTAGTACGGTCGATCGCTGTGCGGGAATGCGGTGATCGCCCGCTTCGCGTGGTCCGCGACATAGCGGACATCGGGCGGAAAGAAGGACTGATACTTCTCATGAACGCGCGCCGCGACGTTTGCCCACCATAGAAACGTCTGCTGGTAAGGGGTGCGGTTATAGAGGCGCACCTTCAGCTCAACGATGGCGCGATCCGGATGCAGGCACACGCCGTGCATCCCTTTCATGCGCTGCATCGGATCGTGATCGCTGCACCACACCGTGATGGAGCCATCGGGATGACGCTCGATCTCGATCTCGACCGACATGAAGGTTGCGGGTCGATGGTGCTGCGGCCAGTTGAACTCAACGCCGCCGGAGATCCACGGGCCGGCCAGTCCGACCAGCGCCGGCTTAATCACATTCTGCCGGTAAAAGAAGTCATAGCCATTTGTCTTGTCGAGCCCAACGTGAATGCGGCCACCGATCTGCGGCAACACCATAAGGCGGAGCCAAGCGTTCTCAATGTGCACGGCATCCCACGAACGCTCGACTGGTGTATCGGAAATGCGGTCTATGAATGGGAGGGGATAGACGCGCCCGCTGCTGCCCTGGTACACACGTGTCTCAAGAAACATCGGATTGCGATCCGGAAGATGTGGCAGGTAGCTCCGGATCATGACCGGTCGACGCCATGCCTTGACGGCGCCGGTCTCTTCAGGAGGGGCTGACGGAAGCTCCAAGCGAAATGGAAGGGGAGCAGACTCTGCAGGCATGCCTGTCACTCAACGCTCTTGCGATCCCGCAACCGACGCGGGCAGAAGCCGGAAGTGGAGAGAAGTTCGCCTCATCGGTAACGTACACGATGATGACATTGGGATGAAATGAGTGTCAAGCCTGCCCGAACACGAACCGGCGGTGCGATGGCAGTCTTGTGGTCGCCGGCGTCTTCATGCTACTGGGCCGAATCGTAGCCGAGCCCGCTGCTTCACGAGATCGATCAACGTGCTTCCGTGAATCAGGCGGGAGGCAACATGGAGGGCAAGGAGGTTCGCTTCGGCATTGCGAACCCGGCGCTCTTCGCCACCGTGACCACGGACGCGAGCTGCGGCGCCGTGAATTCCATGCACGATTCCTTTACGCCGTTGGGCGGCATGGTGCCGATGGTGAACATCCTGTTGGGAGAAGTGGTCTTTGGCGCCGGCGAGCAGAATGTCAGCGCAATCTCATTCGGCGTCTTGCGACGCTCTGCCCCCTCGACCAGAGCAATCATGCGATCGAGGAAGGTCTCGCCCGGATTCGACGTGATGTGTACGGTGATCTCATCGCTCAATACGCGCGTGCCTCCGGTCACCGCGGACCGATCGCCGCCCGCCTCCCGAATGACCGGGGCCGATTCACCGGGAATGCCTGACTCGTCGACGGACGCCACGCCTTCGACCACCTCGCCGTCGCCGGGAATCATTTGGCCGGCGGATACACGCACCAGATCCTGCGCGCGAAGCATGGAACTCGGCACCTCTTCCACCACGCCCGACCCCATGAACAGCGGCACACAAGCCGCCACAGAAGCCGGCAATATGGTCGATCTCGATTCCAATCCGACCAAGCTCATCGAGATCGTGGCCATCGGCAAGCAGCTTCTGATGACGCGCGGCGCCTTGACCACCTTTTCAATTGCCAATGATGTCGCGAAAAATTTGGCGATCGTCCCGGCGATGTTTGCCGGCGCATTCCCTGTGCTGAATGCGTTGAACATCATGCAGCTGCGCACGCCGCAGTCCGCCATGCTCTCAGCCATCATTTTCAATGCGCTCATCATCATTCTGCTGATCCCGCTCGCCCTGCGCGGGGTGAAATACCGCCCGTCGTCTGCTGCGGCCATGCTGCAGCGCAATCTGCTGGTCTATGGGCTCGGCGGGGTTGTCGTTCCATTCATCGTCATCAAGCTCATCGATATGGTCATCACTGCGGTCGGTCTTGCCTAGAGGAGCGCTCTCTATGAAACGTCATCTCGTCACCGCATGCCTCTACACCGCAATCACGGCAGTACTCCTTGGCATCGTCTATCCACTCGTGATCACTGGCATTGCATATCTCGCCTTTCCCGCGCAGGCGTCCGGGGAGTTGGTGCGGCAGAACGGTGTAGTGATCGGTTCCCGGCATTGCGCGCGCTGGTCGCAACACATCCACCGAGCGAGAGCTTGGCCTTCTCGGTGAGCCGCGGGTCAACGTGCTCGAGCTCAACGTAGCGTTGGAGGCGCTTGATCAAAAGGGGTCAGCCGCTTCTCGCTAGGACTATCTGGAGTCGCTCACCTGACCACTCGCGCGAACGCGCACAACACTCCTCAATGTGCGAATGCGGACGAGGCCGTCGCAGCATGCGTTGAGACGACGCCCTTGCCCTCCTGCACGACATAGAAACGGTCGGTCGCAAGATTGCTGAGCGCTTCCTTCACGCCAGAGGACCACGTCACCTCAACCTTGTCCGCACGCGGACGATTTCCCAAGCCGAAGTGCAGCCGCAGATCACTCTGCGATAAGTAGCTGCCGCCGCTGCGCACCTCGTCTTCCTGGGCAAGGTCACCCGCAGTGACTTTGACGCGCGCATTCAATGCCAGCAGGTTGCCCTTCGCGCCGTGCAGCTCAAAACTGATCCAGTGGTTCTGTGCATCGGCTTCTGCGCGCAGAATCATCGGGCCACCTTCCAGGTTCTCGATGACGATCTCAAGACGTCCGTCGTTGAACAGATCACCCAGAGCGAGTCCTCGACTCACCTGCGGTATCTCGACTGCCGGCCCGCTCATCTTGCTGACATCGCGAAACGTTCCATCGTGTTGGTTGGCATACACCAGCTTGGGTTCGCGATAGACCGTGCCTGTTCCGGACGCGCCCACCTGCGGATAGACGTGGCCGTTTACCAGGATGAAATCGACCCAGCCGCTGTTGTTGAGGTCGAGGAACGCATCGCCCCATCCGACATAGGGCGTGGTGCTGCGCGCTATGCCGGAGGGATACGAGACATCGGTGAAATTCATGGCGCCGTCGTTGCGATAGAGCGTTGCGTACTCCTCGCTGAAGTGTGAAATCGCAATGGAGAAGCGGCCGGCGTGCATGTAGTCGCCCAGCGCCACGCCCATGTTGGCCTGCTCCGTGCCATCCTGGTTGACCGCCACGCCGGACGGATAGGCTACGTCGGAGAAGTGCCCGTGCCCATCGTTTACGTATAGGAAGTTCGGTTCGCCGTCATTCGCTACGAAGAGGTTGGGCGGTCCATCTCCGCCAAGATGCGCCCACACCGCAGTTAGCCCGAAGAAGCCATGCGGATCGTCCACACCCGCCTGCTTGGAGACATCCTCGAAGGTGCCGTCACCGCGGTTGTGATAGAGATTGTCGCTCGTCCCCTTGAGCCCGCGCGGTCCGCATTGCACCGGCACATCGTGATATTGGCAGGTCTTTTTCGATCCGAAGGTCGGCAGATCGTTTAGATGAAAGTCGACGTAGTGCGCGACAAACAGGTCTGGCCATCCGTCACCGTCGTAGTCACCGAAGGAAGCGCCGGTCGCCCAGCGATTGTCTCCGCTCAGTCCAGCTTGCTTGGTGACATCGGTAAACGTGCCATCGCCATTGTTGCGATAGAGAACGACTCCGCCAAAGCACGTCACCAGCAGATCGGGACGTCCATCGTTGTTGTAGTCGCCCACGGAAGCTCCCATGGCCCAGCATGGATAGCCAACGCCGGCTTTATCGGTGACGTCGGTGAACGTGCCATCGTGATTGTTGTGATAGAGCGCGCCCTTCGCCTTCTTCCCGGCCAGCCCCATCTCCACGCTCGCGGCATTCGTAAAATAGATGTCCGGGTAGCCGTCCCGGTCGTAATCGATCAGCGCAAGGCCGCCGCTCATCGATTCGACAATGTAGCGCGCATCCGGTGTCGACATATGGTCGAAGTGAATGCCGGTGCGGGTCGTGATGTCCAGCAACTGTGTCGCGGCGGTGGATGGAGGTGCGGCTGCCTTCGAATTCTCTTGCACTGCGTGGGCCGGTTGCGCGAAGAGCATCGACGGCGTCGATAGCCAAACGAGCAGCAACAGCACTTGCCCGCACAGGCGCCCACGGGTGTGCCGCGGGTCAGCGCTGCTCATCCGCATCATCGGCGTTCTTTTGCAGGGAGCCCACACGCATGTCGTGGAAGATCTTCTCGAGCTTGGTCTTCATCTCTTTGTACTTCTTGTACTCGACCATCTGCTGATCGGCCTCCCTCGTCTTGCCCTGGCGACGGTAGAGCATGCTCAACCTGTAGCGTGCCACGGTATTCGACGGATCAGCCTGCACCGCACGCGCAAATGTCTCCTGCGCCTTGTCATTCTCGTTCATGGTCATCTGAATCTTGCCCAGCTCGACCAGCGCGTCCGGGTCGCTGGGCTGCAGCTCCACCGCGCGCGAATATTCGCTGTATGCGGTCTTCGTATCTCCCCGCCTGGCGGCGACTTCACCCAGTACGAGGTGTGTCTTCTCATCAGTTGGATTATCAGCCACCGCGGCTCGGAACTCCGCGTCCGCCTGAGCCTGCAACTCTGTATTGGAGGAGTTATAGAGCAGCTCGCCGAGCTCAAAATGTGCTCCCGGCAGATGCGGATCGAGCTTGAGCGCTTCGCGATAATTCACGATAGCCTGCGCCTCATCCCCGTGCCGCGCCAGCTCGCGCGCCATCATCTCGTGCATCAGCGCGCCATCAGGATCGGTGAGCGCCATGGTCAGCAGCGCCTTGTCGGCCAGATCGGAGTAAAGCCGGTATGAGGAGTAGAGCAGCGCCGTATTCGTGGGCTGATCGGCCAGCAGTTGCGATGCAACCGACGCGGCCTTCTCCGTATCGCCTGCCGAGTTGTAACTCGATATCAGTGCGTCGCCCACTTCGGTCTTGAACTTCTGCTCCGTCAGGTGGGGAAACGCGGCCTCCAGATCGGCCTGCGCAGACGGAGCATCTCCACTATGTTCTTGCGCCAGTCCAAGCAGTCCCTGCAGCTTCCACAGATCGGGCTTCAGCTTCACGGCTACGCGAAGCTCAGGAATCGCGCCGGCATAGTCGCCGCGGAAGTACAGCAGCACGCCGAGGTTCCCGCGCGCATCGACGTTCTGCGGTTCCAGAGCGACGGCTTTCTGCAGCTCGGGAATGGCGAGGTCCGGCCGCTGCTGCTGCAGATATTGTTGCGACGCCCGAATGTGCTCGGTCGCTTGCTGCTTCTTCACCGAGGCAGTCTGGCCCGCGGAGGAGAGTGTAGCGAGAGGCAGGAGCAGCAGGACACAGAGGACAACGCGGCAGGTCATGACTGACTCATCATAAAGTGCGGATATCGCTAAGTGCGGATATGGCGAGACGAAAAAAGAAGAGAACGGCGATTGCCGTTCTCTTCTTTCTGAAGCGGGTGAGTGGTTAGAAGGAGATACGTCCGTAAAGCTGCATGGTGCGGCCCTTTACGGTCAGGCTATTGATCACACCAACGTTCGGGTCGCCGATCGTGGAGTCGGGAGCGTCGAAGCTGGGATGGTTGATGACGTTATTCGCTGAAGCGCGAATTTCTAGGCCGATGTTTTCCCACGGTATATGGAAGGTTTTGCCGACGCCGGCATTTACGAGTAAATAACTCGGCCCATATAGGTTATTGCGTTGAGCGTTCCCGTAAGTACCGGGAGTGGGTTGAGCGAAGGCACTTGGATCAAACCACTCCTGAATGCTGCGGTGGGAGGGGTTTGGATTCCCAATCTGATTGGGGTACTGCTTCCCGTTGCCCTTCAGATCGAACGAGTTATCTGCGCTCGTAATGAGTGAATACGGAACGCCAGAGCTCCAGATGACTGAGGGTGCTATCTGCCACCCTCCGATCGTCTCGTCCGCCAGCCAGTTGCTGTTCAGGAATTGACGTCCTTTGCCGAACGGTAGGTCATAGGTGACAGCGGTCTTGAAAGAGTTTCGCTGATCGAAATTCGATGCACCATAGTTAGCTGCCACATCATATGGCCGCTGGTAATAGTCGTTTCCGGAGCCGGTGCCCCAGCCCGACGAATCGATGCTGGTCAACATGTGAGACCAGGTGTAATTGCCGAAGAATGACAGACCATTCGAGTAACGTTTGTTGATGCTGGTCTGCAGCGAGTTGTAGTTGGATACACCGTTGTTTGTGCCGCCGGCGCCGTTGCCGTCGTTAATACCCTGGAACAGCGGATAAGGTCTCAGGTTTTGGTCGTTTGGCGCAAGCTTTGCTTCCGGCACTGCGTTGATATCCGCAGGGAAGAGCAGATTATAGCCGTGGCTCGCCACATAAGCGACCTTCGCGACCATATCGGTGCCGATTTGCTGCTGTACCTCAAAGTTCCATTCCAGGATCTTCGGCACAGGCGAGTGATACTCCTGATACGAAACACCCTGACCGTTCAGAGCGGCTGGGCCTACGGGTCGGATAAAGGCTGAATTAGCACTCAGACTGCCCTGATACACGCCATTTCCGTTGGAGCCGAGAAGGGCAACCGGAGAAGTACCGGTTGTGGTGTCATTGAGCTGGCCATTAAATTGGAGTGCACCTCCTATGCCCGGTCCGTAGGTGTCGTCGCTCCAGGTGTAACCATAGAGCCCGATGCCGCCTCGGACGACAGTCTTGGGACCGTGACCGTAAGCGAATCCGACTCGAGGCAGCCAAGTGTTCCAACTTGGCGCCTGCAGGCTGTCACGCCCGTTCGCTTTTGTAGTGCCATACCACATGGCACCTTTGGAACCATCGGCAGGATTCGTCACCGTGGGATCGAAGGAGAGGATGTTCCCCTTCACCTCATGCCAGCCAGTCATGCCCTGCCAGCGAAGGCCGAGATTGACGGTCAGGTTTGGACGAAGCTTGATGTCATCCTGGGCAAAGAACTGTGGACTCTTCAGCCGTCCACCCCACTCCGGTGACTGCTTGGCATCCCATTCGTTCGCATACCCCAGCAGGAAGTCGGCGAATGCCATACCGGTGGAGGTGTCTCCCGCTTTGGCTGCCGTGTAAGCGCCGTTGAAATTGAAGTGCCCGGCGACCTGGTTGCCCCATGTAGTTGAATCTGCACGGCTGATGAGGAACTCGCCGCCAAAGTGCAGAACGTGCCGGCCACGGATCAGAGTGACCACGTCGGAAGGATCGAATACGAACTCCTTGTAGACAGCGTTCGTATTTGGCTGCAATCGGTACATGTCGCCGCCGTTCCCTTCAACTTGGATATCTGGGAACAGGTCGGCCTTGGCAAATTGCATGCCCAATTTCGCGGGAAAACCCTGGTTGAGGGATTCAGGCACGAAGAAGTTCAGCTGGTCTGTGAAACCCATGCGCGCTTCGTTGATGGTGTTCGGGCTGATCGTCCATACCCACGAGACTTGCGCATTGTCGCGGCTGACGTCACCGCTTTGGCAGTTGATCGGACATATTCCCTCATTGTGATACTGCGCCGGGTTATCGCTCTCTGTTTCCGAGGCGATGAGATGATTGTTTGGATTGATCTGCCAATCAAGCCGGCCGAAGAACTTGGTGAACGGCTGCGAGTTGGGCACGTTGAAGAAGAAGTTGTTGCTGAACCCGGAAGCGCCCGCCACATTCGAAGCCGGATAGTATTGCGTAATCGCGGCGGCGACGGGATCGATCAGGCCTGCGGGGATCTTGTTGCCGTTCCCATACTCGTCTGCGAATGTTCTGCGATGAAAGACGCCGGCGCTGTCTATGGTCTGCGTTGTCGGATCATAGAGGGTTTGAAAACCGGTGAAGTCACCGTTCCGCATCCCTGCTGTAGGCACGTTCTTGAAGCCGCTCGAACTGCTTCCCGGGTTGATGATCTTGTCGTAGTTGAAGTAGAAGAACACCTTGTCCTTCAGGATCGGACCGCCAACCGCAAAACCGAAGTTGTTGTAGCGCTGGAACGGAACAGCGCCCTGGCCGAAGGCATAATCCGCGGCGTTGAGCGCGTCGTTTTGGAAGTACTCGTATGCCGACCCGTGGAACCGGTTCGTGCCCCCCTTGCTGATCTGGTTGAAGGTCGCGCCGCCGATGCCGTACTGCGCCGAGAAGGCCGAATCGTCAATCTTTACCTCTGCAACCGTCTCCAGCACCATCACGTCCGAGTTCTGGCTCATCGGCAGCGTGGTTGTTGCGCCATCGGCCAGCACTGTGTTGAAGGGCAGGTTGCCATTGATGGATGTCTGCGCGCCAGGGCGATTGTTGTAGATGTGGCTGGTCGCGCCCGGCAGGAGAGTGATGAAGTTCTGCCAGTCCGCCCCAACCTGCGGCATTTGCAAGAGCTGCTTCGACTCCAGTGTCTGTGTCTGTGCGCCGGTCTCGGTCTGCAGCAGTGGCACGTCCGTCTTGACGACGACCTGTTGTTGTGCCGCGCCTACAGTGAGGGACGCGTCGATGGCGACGGTGGCCACCTGCAGAGTGATCGGACCGCGGACATAACTCTGGAAGCCCGGCGCGGTTATCGTGATGAGGTAATGATCTGGAACGATGGAACCAGTGTCGTAGAGGCCAGCTCCGTCCGTCGTGTAGGTGTGGGTAATGCCCTTGTCGACGTCATCGACCTTTACGCTAGCGCCGGGGATGACGGCTCCGGCGGAATCCGTGACGACCCCTCGAATGTCGCCAGAGTTTGTGTTTTGTGCGATGGCCGTGAGGGCCGGCCATAACATGGCTAGGCCAAGGCTGGCGCGAATCCACTGCTTCATGTTGCCTCCTGGAGAAGTACCATCTGCCTGCGCTACACCCCTTACTGCGGATGCGCGCTTGTTCTTTGTTGCATCGGGCCGCCGCCGGAAATCCGGCAGTGAGGCCCACGACTCCCCTGTTACGGAAAGGAAGGACCGCAGATCGTCTCAACCGTTCCGTTGGTCACCGGGAATCTTCCTGACAAAGGGCGAAACATTCCACCCCCGCGATCCCGGCCTCAAGGACAAGACAACGGTTTGCCTTCGCGTCAGGAAAGTTGGGTCCCCGGTGATCGTTGCAGATGAAAACAATTCAAGAAGATGATTGTCAAGCGAAATCTTTGCTGCGTATGCTAAGACAATCCTTTGTCTTCACGTAAGTAACTAGCTACCCCCGGAGAGATCGATAAAGTTCATGGATATGACCAGCCGGCGTACCTTCCTGAAATTGGCAGCCATGATTGCCCCTGCTACGTCTTTCGGTTCCCTCGCGGCCTGGGGCATCACGTCGGACACCGATCCCGGTAAGGCGACCATACCGGTCAGGGCCTGGCGCACCTCAGACAAGGCGCGTTGTGAGCCAATCGATGTGCCCACATGGCGCAGCGGGGCTTCGGCCGGCTCTGGGGCCCGCTCTGGGGCCATCCAGCTCCATCCCGAACAACCGTGTCAGGAACTGCTGGGGTTTGGAGCCGCCCTCACGGATGCCTCCTGCTATCTGCTCCAGCAGATGCCGGCGCCCGCCCGCGGAGCACTGCTCAAGGAATGTTTCGGAGCCGATGGCCTGCGCATGTCGATAGCGCGCACCACCATCGGCTCCAGCGACTACTCGCGCGACCCCTACACCTACGACGACACCGCACAGCCCGATCCCGATCTCACCCACTTCAGCATCGAGCACGACCGGCAATACATCCTGCCGGTGCTTCGCGAGACCCAGCAGGTCAACCCGGAGGTGTTTTACTTCTCCTCACCCTGGAGCCCGCCGGCGTGGATGAAGGCGGGCGACTCACTGCTCGGCGGCTCCATGCGCAGCCGTTACTTCGCGCCGTATGCGGAATACTTCGTCAAGTTCCTTCAGGGCTACGCCGCAGACGGAGTCCACATTCGCGCCGTCACCATTCAGAACGAAATCGACACCGACCAGGGCGGGCGCATGCCGCAGTGCATGTGGGGACAGGAGTAT
This sequence comes from Acidobacteriaceae bacterium, assembly GCA_030838385.1. Lineage (GTDB taxonomy): Bacteria > Acidobacteriota > Terriglobia > Terriglobales > Acidobacteriaceae > KBS-83. Next base: position 14,867 of record JAUTWX010000405.1, on the reverse strand, counting down.
GAGATCCAGTTCGTGAAGGAGTTTCTCGGACCGGTGCTGCAGAAAAATTCACTCGACACCAAGATCTGGATCCTCGACCACAATTACAACTTGTGGGGCCGCGTGGCAGACGAGTTCGAGGACCCCGGCCTCTCGAAATACGTCGACGGCGTGGCCTGGCATGGCTATTACGGATCGCCCGCGGCGATGACGCGCGTCCACAATATGTTTCCGCTGAAGAATGCGTATTGGACGGAGGGCGGATCGGACGTCACCGCGCCTGACTACACCACCGACTGGGCGAAGTGGTCCAGCACCTTCGCCGGCATCCTGACCAACTGCGCCCGTTGCATCGTCAGTTGGAACCTGGTGCTCGACGAGCATGGCAAGCCCAACATCGGACCTTTCTCCTGCGGCGGTCTCCTGACGCTCCACTCCCAGACCCACCAGCTCACGCGCAGCGGGATGTACTGGGCCCTTGCCCACTATTCGAAGTTCATGCAGCGCGGCGCCCAGGTCTTCGCTACAACAGGCGATCTTCCAGAGATCGATCACATAGCCGTGCAGAATCCAGACGGCTCGCGTGTGCTCGTCCTCACCAACCGTAGCCAGGAGCAGAGTCACGACCGGCATGTCCAGTGCGTCCTTCAGGACAAGACGCTCGAACTTCAACTGCCGGCCAACACCATCACCACACTCATTCTGTAAGAATGCCGTGATGGGCCCGATATACTCGTCTCTCTCGCGCTGCGCCTTCTTCTGTCTGGCGTGCCTCCTGCCGACGCATACCGCTGGTGCTGGCGCACAGTCAGCGCAAGAGTCGCTGATCTACACGCAAGCGAATGCCCCTATAGAGGCCCGCATTACGGACCTGCTGCAGCGCATGACTGTGGAAGAAAAGGCGCGCCAGTTGGATATGTACTCCGCCGCCCGCTATATCGTCGACAAGCACATGGACGACACACACGCGGCAATCGAAGCGGTCTTCTTGCCGGAGAAGGCGCAGAGCCTTTGGGGCGACCTCGGCGTGGGCAGCATCCACGATCTCAACCCCACACCGGAGCAGGTCAACACCATTCAGCGCTGGGTTATCGCACACAATCGGCTCGGCATTCCTGCGCTGTTTATCGAGGAGGGTCTGCACGGGTTTGATACCGGAACAGTTTTTCCTGCGCCTATCAATCTCGCCGCGACGTGGAGTCCGCAGATTGCCGAGCAGACAGGTGCCGCCATCGCTGCGGAGGCGCGCGCCACCGGCGTCGACATGATCCTCGGGCCCGTGCTCGATGTAGCGCGCGAGCCGCGCTGGGGGCGCGTCGAAGAGGACTTCGGGGAAGACCCCTATCTCACTGGGCAGCTCGGCCTTGCATACGTGCGCGGCGCGCAAGGGGACAGTCTCGATACCGACCACACCGTGGTCAGCGAACCCAAGCACTTTGCCGGCCATGGCTCGCCCGAAGGCGGCACCAACACCTCACCCGTGCACATCGGCGAGCGCGAGCTGCGCACGGTCATGCTGAAGTCCTTCGAGCCGGCATTTCGCGAAGGTCATGCCATGGCCACCATGGCTGCGTATCACGAAATTGATGGCATTCCCATCACCGCGGACCCGCTCCTGCTCAAGACCATCCTCCGCCAGGAATGGGGCTTCCGGGGTTTCGTTCTCTCCGACCTCGGCGCCATCGAGCGGCTTTATACCGTGCATCATGTAGCCGCGTCGCCGAAGGACGCCTCCTGCCTCGCCATCCGCTCCGGCGTTGACATGCAGTTCTACGATTTTCCTCACGACGTCTTTCAGAAGGCGCTCGTCGATTGCGTGCGCGAAGGCTCACTGCCGCAATCGGATCTCGACCGAGCCGTACGTTCCGTCCTTCGCGTCAAATTTGCACTCGGCCTCTTCGACCATCCCTTCGTCAATCCCACGCTCAACGCGCGCGCACACCGCTCGCAGCAGCATCTCGCCTTGTCCCTCGAGTCAGCGCGCCAGTCTATGACGCTGCTCAAGAACGATGGGCATCTTCTGCCTCTTTCGAAATCGCTTCGCCACATCGCGGTGATTGGACCCAATGCAGATGTGGCGCGTTATGGCGACTATGAGCGCGAATCGAATGGCAAACGCATCAGCCTGCTCGATGGCATTCGCGCCATCGTGCCCCAGGCAACCGTCACCATTGATCCAGGCAAGGAGATCCCCGCGGCTGTCGCAGCCGCAAAGCAGGCAGACATGGTCATCCTCGGCCTAGGCGAATGGCAGGGCATTTCGGGCGAGGGCTTCGATCGCTCGAATCTCGATCTGCCCGGCAATCAGGAGCAGCTTCTGGAGGCCATCGCCGCCACCGGCAAGCCCATAATCCTCGTGCTTGAAAACGGCAGGCCGCTCACCATTGGCTGGGCCAAGCAGCACGTTCCCGCCATTCTCGAAGCATGGTATCCGGGCGAGTTTGGCGGCCAGGCCATCGCTGAAACGCTCTTTGGAGACAACAATCCAGCCGGCCGCCTCACCATCACCTTCCCGCGCAGCGTTGGTCAGCTTCCGGATTTCTACAATAGCGACCCATCACGCATTCACAAATATGTCGACGACGACGGCAAGCCGCTCTTTCCCTTTGGCTTCGGTCTCAGTTACACGACGTTCCACTATGACCATCTCATCGTGCAGCCAGCGGTGGCCGGCAGTAGCGCCGCCGTTAAGGTATCCGTGGATGTGACAAATACAGGAGATCGCGAAGGAGACGAGGTGGCTCAGCTCTATTTCCGTGAGAACGTCACCAGTGTCGAGACGCCCAGCCGCTCTCTGGCCGGCTTCTCGCGCATCCACCTGCAGCCGCAGGAAACAAAGACGGTTACCTTTAGAATCCCACAGACCCAGCTCGCTGTCTGGAACACAGAAGGGAAGTGGGTGGTCGAGCCGGGCCAGTTCACCGTGTGGGCGGGCGGCTCATCGGAGGCGTCCCTGGCGGCACAATTCCGGCTCTAGCGGCAGCTATTCTTCCGCCGCTTCCCAGCAGCGCCGGCCTTGCTGGCAGGTCGAGGCATGCACGTAATGTTCATCCGGACCGGCTTTGCTCATGGTCTTCAGGCACCAGAACGTGCTCGTCGTGCCCATGAGCGCCTCGTGGTCCTTGCTGTACTCGCCGAAGGCGGAGTAAGAGGACTTGCTGCGGAGGCATCGGCACTTCGTCTTTTCTTGCAATTCCGGCATGATTTCTCCTATCCCTTCCGTTCCTATCCAATAGCGCTGGGGTCGCGGTCCATCTGGCCGGCAGCCAGCAGGATCGTGCGGTACACCGCGGTCTGGAAAAGCTGCACTTTGTAGCCATTCTGTGAGAGTGGCGTCGCGTTGGCTACCGCCAGCTTTCCCGCTTCGCGCGCGGTGCGCTCATCGATCACCTTGCCGCGCAAGGCGGCTTCAGCCTGCGTCGCGTGGATCGGCGTTGGAGCTGCCACGCCAAGCACGATGGCTGCATTGCGGCAGCTCTTTCCATCCATCTCCAAAACAACGCCTGCATCAGCCAGAGGCCAGTCGAAGCTCTCCTTCTCGCCATACTTTTGATACGCCGAGCGGGTTCCGGCAGCAGGGACGGGAACGCGTATAGCGGTGATCAGCTCGCCCGGCTTCACCGCTGTTTCCCGCTGCAGGTCCTCTTCCGGCGCAATGTAAAAGTCGCGCATTGCCACCGTGCGCTTGCCTGCTTTCGAGGTCAGCTCAACTTCCGCACCCATGGCCAGCAGCGGAACCGCGGTGGAGGAAGGATGCACCATCGCGCAGGTTTTGTTATTTACGATCGCGTGATACTGATTCTCCCCCTGCAGCGCGTGACACTCATCCGAGGTGCCCTTCTTGCGGCAGTCGAAATCGGTGGAGCGGAAATACCAGCACCGTGGCCGCTGCATCAGGTTGCCGCCAAGCGTCGCCATGTTGCGCACCTGCGGCGTGGCTGCATGACCTGCCGCATCCGACAATGCCGCGTAGCGCCGCCGTATCTCCGGATGATCGGCGATCTCGCTCAGCGTCGTCAGCGGGCCAAGGTGCAGACCGCGGTCAGACGACTCGATGCGGTGCAGTGACTGCACGTTCCGGATGCTGACAAGCCTCGGCGGAGAGACGATGCCGTCCTTCATCAGGTCGAGCAGGTCGATGCCGCCGGCCTTCACCACGGCGTCGCCCTTCATCTGGGAGAGCGCCTCATCTACAGTTGCGCAATCGACGAAAGTAAAGCGGTTCATACGGTCATCTCTCCTGAGGTCTTGCCCAGCGCCGCCAGCACGTGCGCCGGGGTCATTGGAATGGAGCGCATGCGCACGCCTGTTGCGTTGTAGAACGCATTGCCGATGGCAGCGGCCAGCGTAATGATGCCGGCCGATTCACCAATGCCGGCCGCATCGGTCGAGCTCTGGCCAATGTAGTTCTCAATCAGCTCGATCTGAATCTTCGGTACTTCGCGTGCTCCGATGATCTTGTAGCTCTCCAGATTCGTGTTCAGAATGTATCCTTTCTGCCGGTCCATCACGCGCTGCTCAAACAGTGCGTAGGAGATGCCCTGCAGAATGCCGCCGTGGATCTGACTGATGACGCCGGTTGGATTGATCGGCCGGCCGCAATCGTGCGCACCGAAGACGCGCTCGATGTGCACGCGGCCGGTCTCGGTATCGACCGCAAGCTCCACGTAATCGACGCCCCCGTACAGCAGCCGCGCCTTTTCGTAGTCCGGCACGCGCGTGGTCCGCGCCGCAATTTCGCTGGTCGGCATCTTCCCCGCGGCGCTGCGCAGCGACACGGACCGGGAACTATCCTTCCACGCGACATTTCCATCGTGCAGGTCGAGGTTGTCTGCTGTTGTGCCAAGACCCGGCGCCACAGCCTGCAAAAATTTCTGCTTTGCCTGCCACGCAGTATTGCGGATGGCGGGCGTAATCGATCCCGCGGTGACACTGCCGCCGGAGTTCGGCCCGATGGGGTAGCGAGTGTCTCCGACGCGCACCTGCACACTGTGTGGTGGGATCCCGAACTCCTCCGCGACCACCTGCGCAAGAATGGTCTTGGTGCCGCCGCCGATGTCCTGTACGGCAGAGAGCACCTCCACCGAGCCGTCCTTCGATACGCGCACCTCGCAGGACGAGTTCATATCGACAAAGCGATACCACACCGATTGCGCAATGCCCATGCCGCGCTTCACCGGTCCGGTATCGGCGCCGGCAGCCTTGCGGTCGCGCCAGTTCGTCTTCTCCCGGATGATCTGCCGCTCGACCTTGCGCGCGGGGCTCTCGTCGATCTTTTCGCGCAACTCCAGCGGATCCATGTTGAGCTTGACCGCAAGTTCATCGATGGCCTGCTCCAGCGCGAAGCATCCCTGCGGATGACCGGGCGCGCGAAAAGCTGCGCCGGGGCCGGCGTTGATGAAGACGTCGTTCTCTTCCGTGTGGATGTTGGCGCACTTGTAGAGATTGGTCGCCGGACCGGCTGTGCCCGCTCCCGTACCCACTCCGGCGGTGCCGTAGCTGATCAACTCAATCGCTGTCAGCGTGCCGTCGCGCTTGGCGCCAATGCGTAGCTTCTGGTGAGAGTCCGGACGGTTGGAGACGATGTGTTCCTGCCGGCGGTCGAGCATCAGCCGCACCGGTGCGCCGGCCTTGCGCGAAAGCTTTGCCGCCACGACACCCTCATTGCCCGCGCCGAACTTCGCGCCAAAGCCGCCACCCATGAACTCGGTGATGACGCGTACCTTGCTCTTAGGCAGCTTAAAAACCTCGGCGAACTCATCGCGCACGCTCGCGGTGCCCTGCGTCGACGCGTAGACCGTGAGCTCGTCCGGCTTCCAGTCGGCGACTACGCCATGCGTTTCCAGCGCCGAATGCGTCTGGACCTGCGTGAAGTATTCGCTCTCCACGACGACATCTGCTTCCTTGAAGCCAGCCTCGGAATCGCCCTTGGTCTTCTTTTCAGGACCATGCACGTTGCCTGTTTGCGGCACGTCCGCGGGGCCGCCGCCGCCGCCCGCGCTGGCCTCAGCATCGGCTGGACCGGGAAAGACTAGCGGCGCATCCGGCTGCCGCGCATCCGCGCGGTCCACAACGAACGGCTTCGCATCGTACTTCACCTCAACGAGCTTCGCGGCATCTTCCGCAATGGCTTGTGAGGTCGCCGCCACCGCCGCGATGGGCTGGCCGGCATAGCGGACGATGGGATAACGCGAGGGTATCTCCTGCTTGGGATCGCGCAGCGCGGCGGAACCCCCGTAGTCGTGCTCGATGACATACACTGCCTTGACGCCCGGATAGCGCTCGGCAGCGGAGGTGTCCACCGACAGAATGCGGCCGTGAGGGATCTCTGCGCCAAGCATGTAGGCATAAAGCATGCCTGGCAGATGAATGTCGGCGGTGTATTTGCCGCGGCCGCTCGCCTTTGCCGCGCCGTCATACCGCACCGTCGGATGGCCGACATATTTCAATGCGGAGTTCTCAGCAAGCGGCGGCGGCTCGTCTACCGGAACCTGCCGGTCCACGTGCGTCAGACCAAGCTGCGGGATGCCGAACAGGACGCTAGCCGTCCTCGTCTGGCTCGCTTCCTTCGCCGGCGGTTTTTTGGTATCGCCAGATTCGGCGTCGCGCGTAGGCTTGGCCTCGCCCTTCACACCCTCTTTGCGCTGCTTTTCCTGCTGCGCCTGCGCATCCAACAAGATCGCGTCGTCTGCCATCTAGACCTCCTGCATCGCGCGCGGCATAACCAGTCCCGCGCTGTTGGTTGATCCGTTTTTCGAAAGGTCATCCATGGCATCAAAAATTCTCGGGTACGTGCCGCACCGGCACAGATTGCCACTGATCGCGTGCGCGACTTCCGGCCGGGTGGGGTGCGGATTGTGCTTCAGCAGAGAAGCGCATGCCATCACCATGCCCGGGGTGCAGAATCCGCACTGCATGGCATCGTGCTTCACGAAGGCCGCTTGCACCGGGTGAAGTATTTCGCCTTCTGCCAGACCTTCGATCGTCGTGACCTTCTTGCCGCCCACATCGAGCGTCAAAGTCATGCACGCAAGCTGCGGCGTCTCGTCGATCCACACTGTGCACGCGGAGCAAGAGCCGCGATCGCACACCACCTTGGTCCCGGTGAGCCCCAGCTTGTCGCGCAGAGTGGTGGCGAGCGTGTCTCGTGGCTCGACCGTTGCGGCATGCAGATGTCCGTTGACGTGCAACCGGACAGCAACCGCATCGGGTCCAAGCGTGGCAGGCTCGTGCACTGCACTTTTGACCTCTGCTGTCAGGGACTGTGCTTGCTCCAGGAGAGTTCCGGCTGCGGTAAGTCCAGCGCCCTTGAGAAAACCGCGCCGCGAGAAATTCGTCTGCTTTACGTCGGACATGAGAAGTCCTCGAATTGCGAAATCAATGCACCGCCATATTACGCCGTTTTGCGAGGCGTTCAGAAGCTCGCCGCCGCTTGCGAATGCCAGACTCCCCCGGCTGCGTGTTGTGGATTTCATCGGTAGTTCATCGCTCGCCTAATGGTATGTTTACTATGCGTGAATATTGAATGGATGGTTGTGGCTATCGACGCCGAAATTGCGCGTCTTCAGCTTGCTCGAACTCTGATTGCACAATCGGCTACACCGCAGGCGTCCGGTCAGCCCAAGGTCTTCAACTCCAATACTGGCGAGGCGAAGAGGCGTAAGCTCCCAGCCGCCTCCCGCGAACGGATCGCAGCCGCGCAGCGGAAGCGTTGGGCAGAGCAGAAGAAGCCGGCTGTGGTCACCATCACTCGCGTGCCCGCGAGGGAAGCTCCCAGGCGCCGCGCACCGAAGCCAGTTGTAAAATCCGAAACTCCGCTCACGGCCAACATTCCCGATGGTCCCGTCGCAGTGCCTGCGAAGAACTAGTTCGTAAATTATTGGATTATTGGTGCAAGCAGGCGGGAGCTCAACAAGAGGGCTGTCTGGAGCTGCCACCGATTATGGCTGATTGACCTGGTCAATTTCAGGCAAAAAGCAAAGGCCATGCTCAACAAGCGATGGCCTCGTGACTCCGATCCCTTGGGTGCTTAGGGTCAAAATCCGCTAAATGGTTGCGGGGGTAGGATTTGAACCTACGACCTTTGGGTTATGAGAGCCATTAACTAAACAATCTAAAGGATTTAAGTCGTGGGGTTGGCACTCTAACGGCAGTGAAGGGAATCGAAAGGCATCTATATTGTGGGGCTAATGTGGGGTTGATCTTGTGCGCTCCCAACCCAGGCGTCTGCCGCAACTGTTTTACAATCCTTTGCTATTATCGCCTTAGAATGAGCTAGTTACAGCGCTCTCCGAGGAACCACCCGCTTTACCGGTTACATTATGCATGGGGAGCAGCATTGCGAGCGTGAACAACCACTAGGCGCAGATCCCCTCATTCTGTTTTGAGCATTGTTACGTGCCTTCTGTTTTCGCCTCACGATCAACGCGAAGGCGGACACCATCAGAAGGCGGGACGCACCCGGCATACAACACGTGGCAGGTTGAAACCATCCGAGTGCGGGAGGAATTTCATGCTCATTCCCCGCGATATCACTGGTCAGCGCTTTGCTCCGGCTCCGTTCGTTGCCGCTCCTTTCGAAACTGTCTCCGTCTTCTGCATCAAGGACACGTTCGACCCTAACCACATTTCCCGCGTGACGGGCCGATTGGTCACGCTCTCTGACGGTACAGAGTACGTCTGCGGGCGGACTTCCATCGTTCGTGTCGGTGCCGGTTCCGCATACCGGACGCTGCACGAGGCGATTGCGGGGCTGAGAGAGTTGCTAGCACAAGCGGCAAGCTAGGCTGGCGCACAAGGTTCTTCTATCAAGTGACCCGCTGGCGGGTGAGACGGAAAACCGCTCCGCAAGGTCGCATTCCATCGGGTGAAATTCGCCTCGGAGGCTTGCGCCTCATCCGGTGTCGCAGGCGTACCCTTTCAGCAGGTTCGCGCATCGTACTTGGTGCAAAACTCGGATGATGTGACACACTTGTCCACAGGAAAGCGGCAACACGACTAGACAGACGACCCGATGAATCGCCCGTTTTAGAAGAGACGATCACAGGACGCGTCCAGACCATTCGTCTCTTGGTCTCTGACGCTACTGACGGGGCAGGCTTTTGTATCGGGAGCAATTATGCCGGGCCTTGGCGCGAAGTACAAAGTTCTCATCGTTGACGACGAAAAAACCATTTGCGCAACGTTAGGCGCGATATTTGCCAGACGCGGCTATGAAGTAAGGGAGTTGCCAATTTGCTTTCCATAAATCCTGGGAAATGCTAGTTCAGACCGCTTCTTCACACCTCAAAGGTTCACAGTAACCGCGATACCCTGCCGCTATGCCAGCTCCCGAACGGAATCATGTCCAAGTGGTGCGGTGCAAAGGATGCAAGCGATGCGTTCCGATCTCAGGTGAGGTCGTGATTGGCTCGGTTGCTGTCCGATGCCCTTGTCTGCTTGGAGCGGCGGTCCTACATCGTCTCTACGGAGGAGTTCCTTGGTCAGCCGAGTTGGGAAGTTATGCGGGCGCTTCTGGGGAGAGGGTGATGGAGGACATAGCTGCGGACAAATCGTCAGGAAATCACTCAATTGTTCTTACGGACCAGGCCTAATCTGGAAGAGGTCGGTCAATGCTAGTGCGAGGATCGTGCTCTGCGTATGGCACCTTCGCAGCGGCCCGCCTGCAACCATGGTCACTCGTGCGACTATTCAGCCCAGTTGCAGCGGAGCGATTCGAGCGCCGCTTCGGGTGCGAGCATGTGTCTCGGGCTGATCTCCCAGAAGCTCGCCTGATCGAACGGGGCATAGGGGTACTGCCGTGCTGCTTCGACTCTTTCAGTGCCCGGCGCGCGGTGGCGGAACAGCACGACAACGTTCCGGTCCGTATAGAAGAGTCCGAAATAGTCCTGGTGATTCACCCGCATGGAGGGCTGACCGCAGAGATCTTGGAATCGGTGAGGGCCCATTTTCCCGAGCTGGATGTCGGACAGTAGTTGCGGCACTTGCATCTTCCATGTCGGCACGTCATTGGCGTGGCATGCGACCTGATGCTGGCTGGCTATGCCGCCGATAACCACGACTGCGACGAGTATAAAGCAGGCTATCCGTTCGCCCGTCCGTTTGTAACCGGTTGTACCCTTCATTGGAAATCCGTTCCCTCTGGCCCAGGGATGAATGATAGCTCGCCGACCGCGCTCCTGCGTATAGCACCTTAGCGACGCGCGCCTGCAACCATCGTCACTGGCTTGATTGTGGGCGGTGAAACTGGCTCGCGTGGAATCCCCCCGAGAGATTCAGAACAGGAGTCCTCGGGTGCGGTCCATCATCTCGCAGCCCGTTACGATTGCTCGCATGGTGATCGAGGAGACTAAAGCGAGGAAATGACCTGGAAGCAGGTAAGGACGGAAGCGTTGCGCATCGTGGATGAGGTCGCTCAGCGAAAATCGGACCTGGAGCTGACCGAGTACCAGAACAAAGCGCGCTACCGTGCCGACCATCCGGCTGGCATGACGATGCGTGATCACAATGCGATTGTCCGCGAGGCCATGCGTGAGGCCGTGCGGCGCGGTATCTACTGCGTTCGAAGTGTGGTCAGGTGACTCGACAGGTTTGGCGACCTGCCAAGCTCTTTGAGGTGTAAGACTCTAGGCGGCGTTAGCTAGCTGCTAGAGGGTGCAGGCTATGATGAACCTGCCCGATCATGAACCTTCCGCCTTCCCGCACAGAAAAAACAAGGACGGAACCTTCGACTCTATCTGTCCCGTTTGCTTTAGAACCGTCGTGTCCGGGGTAATGGAATCGCAACTCGCGGAGTTGGAACGCGAGCACATCTGCGAGGACCGTTTCATGTCGTCTTCTCAGTCTTGAGTAGATCATCTGCTGGATTAGGATTTCGTATCACGGGCCCATGACACCAGACCAGGTACGTTCTCTCGACTGTGGCAGCCGCTTCACCATCCGTAACAAAGCATGGAAAAAAGGCCGCATCATGGCTTGGTTCCGAAACGGCGACCCAATGGACGATGCGGTCGGTGTCCTGCTGGATGAACACGTGAGTGTGACTCTCAAGCGATCTGACTTTCTTCGAGACGAGTTTGTGCTGGATAGGCCGAGCGCGAACTAGCTGTCGGCGCTAGCAGGAAGACTCGGGTCGTTCTCAAGGGGCGATCATCAGCAATTACGAGAATGCGCTTTGGCACGGATGGCTTTTCTAAAACGGGGCCGAATCTTTAACCGTACCGCGATGCATAACTTTCAAGCAGCACTCTCGCTAATTAGGCGCAGCTTCGAGAAGAGATTCATCTGTATAGCTGTCTATCGCCTGACTGAGTTGTGCGTCCACTTCATCCGCGATTGTCATGACCGAATTCAAAAGAATGCTGAAATCGATGCTCGCCAGACTCTTCTGCAAAGTTTCAAAGATGCTGACCTGCAACATCCGCGATTCTTCGACCAGCATGGCAGCCGAATAGCCCTGTTGGCGGCGAGACCGCCCATGGTCTTCTGCTGCACCCGATACCAGTTCGCTACTGCCTAAAGATTTGAAAGAGCGGAGACGATGCACCAGGTCGATGAGAATCTTGGGAATATGACCTACACGCTGCTCGCGACTCATAGAAACAGCGGTCAGCTTTTTGTCCCTCTTGACACGCTCATACCATGCGTCGATTGTGCTCTCTATCGAGTATTCGAGAATCGTAGCCACGCTCTCGATCACGCGAGAGGGAGGCGGTCCAGTTGCAAGCCTCTGCTCGATCGCTTCGATCAGGGCAGGAATATTCATCGGCTTTACCAGAATCTGATCGGCCTGCAGCAGAATGGCATGAGCCGCTGCATCCATCTCCGGAAAGGCGCTCAATAAGATGGTGACGGCTTTAGGATTCGCGTGGCGCATTGCGCTTACGACCGTGAGACCATCCCCTCTTCCCGGCATATGGAGATCGCTGAGCAGTACGTCGTAGCTTCCCGCAGTGATCAGTTTGAGCGCTTCAGGAACGCTGGCTGCGGTTGTTACATCGTAGCCATGTTCCTCCAGCACGGTAGCCAACATATAACGCAGAGCTTCATCGTCGTCCACAAGCAGAAGTTTCGTACTCGCCATAGAACCCCCTAAGCGCCGCCAACGCGACGAAAGTGGACCCACACGGTTACGACTATACGCTTATGTCATGTAGGCGACATAAGCATTGAGGAAATCGTCGGGGGTGGTTGATTTGGCGGGAGTTGACAATCTCTCTTTGACAACCTGGCGTCACATCTTAATGTGATTTATTTTGTAGTAAATGACGGTTACCTTATCAATAACGACAGGACACATTACGAAGCTCGGTCACCCCTCTAGTTTGGGTGGCCAAATTTTTGCCCTGACAAGCGGCCTTCTCTCAGGCGAGCCCTCCTATGTAGCGTGGGGCTGCGAAGATTCAATCGGTTAGCGGATTTCGCCTCCCGAAGGTGAGAGCAGTTTCTCAGATACCTAATGTCCCGGCCCGTGGAAATTACGCTCTAGGCTCAATTCCCCTCATCCTGTACAGAAGCGTTAACCATGCGTTCCCGGAAAAGTCATACCACGATGAACGCGAGTGTTGAGGAGGCAGGACCTTTAAGCCCTTTTCTTAATTGAAGCCTTGCGACGTACTAGGGGCGTTCCACACTTGAGACCAATCTTCAAATGCTCCGGATAGCCACCTGAATCTTCACTTTTCTTCCGAATAAGTTTGACCGGTTCATCGCACGCAGCGCAGCGAAAATACTTCTCACTACTCCTTAGCGCTTCTACCACCGTGACGGTCGTCCAACCGAAGTGCCTTCCATCATCGCCATCTGTCCAACTTAGTAACTTCACACTTTTAGTTTCAGGCATAGTTAATTATAGCTTACAGACTGTGACAAGCGTTCTACGCCTATTAAAAGGGCCCTGATCTTCCTGCTCTTCCGAATCCGTAACTCGCGCTGGAACCTGACCTCTGATACCTTACGTGGATGAATACACAGGACATTCTTTCAGCCATTGATGCCCAGATTGCACGCTTGCAGTCCGCTCGTTCTTTCCTTGCTGGTGCATCCTCCACCAAACGTAGAGGACGGCCACGTACCTCCGACTCCCCTGCCGCTCCAAAGAAGAGAACAATGTCCGCCGCTGGAAGGAAGAGGATCGCAGAGGCACAGCGCAAGCGTTGGGCGAAGCAGAAAGCGGCATAGAAGAGATAAGTGAAGATCAATACACGAGGCCCACTGCTGGTGTTGGCACTGAGAGTCACAATCAGTCTGTCGATGAAGAATGCGGTACTACCGAGGTTAAAGCACTGAAAGATGACCTCCGATGCATTCCGCTTTTCAGCAATTTCCACTACCGCTTTAGGCTTTGCATCGAGCATTCGGAGTTGGTCTTCTCGCGCCCATCGTTCGTCCTGTTCCTTTATCCGGAGTTCTCGCTCTTTCTCCCATTGTTTATCCTGTGTCTTGCCTCGTGTTCGGCTATCCAGGTACAGCAGGAAAGTTGCAATAACGAGTCCCCAGGTCGCAGCAGCGAGCGACTTTTCATCTCTCAACCATGTAAATGCTTCGCGTAGCCAGGGGTCGAGCAGATACGAGGCATGGAACATAAAGCAAGTGTAGTCTGAGAGCGCCAGTGAACTGATCAGTGTTTGAATGGATCTGTACGCGCTCTTGTGGCTGCATAAGGGAGAGACCCCACCAACATCCCCGCTAGGCCAAAATCCCCTCACCCTGTCTGCGCGGCAAGCTGGCTTTCACTTGGTGCATGCCAATTGAGCCCGATACGATTCTTCGTGGTTCGGTACCTCCGAGGCAATTGGCCAGCGACGCATCCGTCTTCGATAAACGTTTTATAATCACGTCGGAGCTAACGATGAACGAAAGTGAAAATGTCGGTGATCAGCTGCAGGCTACAGAGAATGTATTGAGAAATCTGATCGCGTCGATCCTCAGTGACAAACTGGGCGGAGAGTGGCTCGTGAAAACGGGAGTAAGCCAAGATCGCTACGACGGATGGGTACGAAAGAGGGAAGAGGAAAAGAAGAAACTGGCAACCGGCAATCTTGAGACACGGTTGCTTTATTTCGCCGATTTCTACGATCTGAAGACGATCATCGTGAAGAATTGGGGTCACTTCTCAGCGGTGTTCGGCGAGCGAAAGGAATTCGAAGTATTCTTATCGAACCTCGAAGACTTCCGCAATCCAAACGCACATGCTCGCGGTCTTCTTCCTTATCAAGAACATCTTGCGCTCGGCATTTGTGGTGAGATTCGCGCGAAAGTGGCGCGCTATCGATCCAAGAAGGAGACGGCAAAAGATTGCTTTCCACGAATTGACAGCGCCTACGATAATCACGGACATACCTATCCATTTCGAGGTATCGTAAGCGATCGTGTCGAGGTGCGACCCGGTGATCGTGTAGAGGTCGTTGTTCACGGTAGCGACCCCGAAGGTCTACCGCTGGAATATCAATTCAAAATGGAAGACGGACCGGAACAAATTTGGTCAACTATCAATGCATTTACTTTCGAATTGACTAGCGCTCACATCGGAATGCTCCGCGCTGTGCGTTTCTACATCAGATTCCCGCGGAACTATCACGCTTATAACACATACGATCATGTTGAGACGTTCCTCTTCGATGTACTGCCGTTGCGGTCGTAGGATCACCGCATTGGCCACACGACATCAGTAAGCATAGCCCCAAAGTGTGCGCCAATAGACCCTAACGGGAAGCGTCGGCACGGTGACCCGGCTGCGTTGAATCTAAGTCTTCATGCCGTTTCTGATCGTGTGTCAAATATGGCACCGTCTGCCACCAATATTCACATGCACGCGATATGTACAAGCCGGGTTTATCGGGCTTTCCAGCGGCGGCCAAGAGCCGTTTCATCTTCAGCCCAGCCGGTGA